>JBBQTJ010000111.1:0-10024 GCA_038213315.1 Planctomycetota bacterium | reverse complement strand
TTCCTGGCGCTGTTCGTCATCGGCCCCCTGCTGACCACGTTGGCCGCCGGCCTGCAACCGCTCTATCTGCGCGAGGCCCTCAGCCATCCGCTGCATTGGCAGGCCCTGCTCCGTAGTGTGCTGATCGCCACGGTCACCACGACGATCTGCTTGGCCATCAGCCTGCCCTTGGCCTGGCTGGGGGCGCGCCTCCGCTTCCGCGGGCAGGCCTTGCTGGAAGGCCTGCTGCTCGCACCGCTGATCCTGCCGCCCTTCGTCGGCGCCCTTGGGGTCTTCCAATTGCTGGGACAATATGGGGTGCTGAACAGCGTGCTTGCCGGCCTCGGCCTGACCACGCCGGGCCAGGGGCCCGACTGGCTGGGTGAACACCGCTTCGCGGTCATCTGTCTGGTCGAAGCCCTGGGCCTGTATCCCATCCTTTTCCTCAGCCTCGCCGCCTCGCTGGCGCGGCTCGATCCAGCCCAGCTTGATGCGGCGCGCAGCCTGGGTGCGGGTCCGCTGACCGTGTGGCGACGCGTGGTGCTGCCGCATCTGCGTCCGGGTGCGGTGGCCGGCGGCATCGTGGTGTGGGTCTGGTCCTTCACCGAACTGGGCACGCCACTGATGCTGGGTGATGAACGGGCCCTGCCGGTGCTGGTGTACGCTGGCCTGACCGCGGTGCAGACCAACCAGCTGCCCTTCGCCCTGGTGGTGCTGATGATGGCCGTGGCAGGTCTGGCCTATGGCCTGTCGCGCCTCCTTGCCGGTCCGCAGGCGGCCGCCCTGGCCAAGGGTGGCGCCGCCGGCCTGGCCACCGCCGCCCTGACCATTCGTGGAGCGCGTGCCCGCCTGGCGGCCCTTGCTTATCTGCTGGTGATCCTCTTCGCCACTGGTCCGCATCTGGCGGTGATGGTCCTGGCGGTCAGCAACGACTGGTACGGCACTATCCTGCCCCGGGGCCTGACGCTTGATCGCTTCCGTGATGCCTTGTCGCACCCCAACGTGGTTCCCGGCATCCTCAACAGCGCGCTGTACAGCAGCCTCGCCACCCTGATCGCCGTGACCGCAGGCAGCGTGCTGGCCTGGACCGCCGTGCGCTGGCGACCGCCCGGTTGGCGCGTGCTGGACGCCATCGCCATGCTGCCCCTGGCCGTACCCGGCATCGTCATCGCCTTCGGCTTCCTGGCTTTGGTCGGCACCATGCAGCTTATCCCCGGACTGAAGAGCGTGGCGGCCCTGCTTGACCCACGCGCCAATCCCACCCTGTTGCTGGCCATCGCCTACGCCGTGCGCCGCCTGCCCCAGGTGCTGCGCGCCGTGGCCGCCGGCCTGCAACAGGCCCCCATCGCCCTTGAAGAGGCCGCTGCCGCCTGCGGTGCCAGCCGCGCCATGCAGGTGCGTCGCATCACACTGCCCCTGATCGCCGGCAGCCTCGCCGCCGGTGCGCTGCTGACGTTCAGTTTCAGCATGCTCGAAGTCAGCGACAGCCTGATCCTCGCCCAGCAACGCCAGCACTGGCCGATCACCACGGTGATCTGGGATCTGGTCAACGTCCTCGGCCCCGGGCCCGCCATCGCCTGCGCGTTTGCCACCTGGTCGTTTCTGTTCCTCGCCTGCGCCCTCACGGCGGCCGCGGTCTTCCTGGGGAAGAGCCCGTTGCAGGTGTTCAGAGAATAGGAATTCCGCGGGCAGGAGGCCGCATCACCCCCGCCATGCACCCAGCGCCACCGCCAGCGCAGCGGCAATGGCAGCGGTGCTGGCGATCGGGCCGGCGGGCAGCAGCAGGGCAGCAATCAACAGCAGGGCGGCGATCAGGACGCCCCAGGGTGGTTGCCGTTGGGTGCGGGCGAAGGCGTTGAAATCGTCGGGGAAACGGCGGAAGCGGCGCCAGGTATCTTGCAGATCGGCCCAGGTGTCGCGGAGCTGGGTCTTCCAGGACAGATGGCGATTCAGGCGCGGACGGGCCTGGTCCAACAGGCTGCGCTCTGGGACCAGGCTGATGCAGACCCCTTCGATCAGTCCAGTGGCCCGCGCCAGGGCGACGGTGTGGCCGGGCAGCACCACGCCTTGAAGCTCGCGCAGGAAGGCCGCGAACTGGGTGGCCAGCTCGACCTCGCGGGCCGAGCCTTGCAGACGGCGAGGGTCGGCGCTGGCGAACTCCTCGTACAAGCGCCGCACCAAGGCGCGCAGGGCATCAATGTCGGCATCGGGCAAGACCACGCCCAGGTCGACCAGCACCTCCACCATGCCATCCACGTCGCTGCTGCGCAGGGCAGTGACGAAGCGGCGATAGGCGGCGCGTTCTCGTGGCGCGATGGCGGCGGTCATGCCGAAGTCGATCAGCCACAGCTGCCGCGCGTCGGCGTCATAGATGAGATTGCCGCCATGGGGATCGGCATGGAAAAAACCCTCGGTGAGCAGCATGTGCAGGAAACCGTCGATCAGCATGCCCGCCAAGCGGGTACGCTCCTCCGCCGGGATGGTCGCCAGGGTGGTGCTGGCCAGGGTGGTTCCGGTGGCGAAGCCCATAACCAAAACGTTGGCGCGGGTGTGATCCCAATAGACCTGCGGCACCTGAATGCCCCAGGGCGCCAAGCCGGCGCGCAGTCGATCTGCGGCCGCGGCCTCGTGGAGGTAGTCCTGCTCGTCCCGGCAGGTGCGGGTCAACTCGGCCGCGAATTGCGCCAGGGGCCACCCCGGCAGCAGCGGCCGCAACATCCACAAGGTCAGGCGCACCAGGGCGAGATCGATGGCCACCCGCGGACCTAAGTCCGGGTAGAGCACCTTTACCGCGACCAAGGTACCGTCCGGCAGCCAGGCACGATGGACCTGGCCGAAGCTGGCGGCGGCCAAGGCCGTTTCTTCAATGCGTGGCAGATGACGTTCGAGGCCGTCTTCATAGGCTTCGGCCACGGCGCGCTGGATCACCGCAAATGGCCGAGGCGTCGCCTGATCGCGCAGCGGGCCACACGCCTCAACATAGGCCGCAGGGAAAATGTCCGGACGGCTGGCCAGGTACTGGGCCAGCTTGATCAGCAGTCCGCCTTCGCGGCGGGCGAAGCGTGCAAACCAGCCGGCGCCGGCGCGGTCAACCTGCCGCCGCCAGCGACGCGCGGTACCGCGCGAAAGCCGACGCAGCCCCACGGCCAGGGCGTAGCCCGCCACCAGCACCAGGACCAGACACAAGCCCTCAAGCGCCCGTCGCAGCAGCGACGGACGTGACCTCTCCACTTGCGGCATCAGACGGTCGGCGGGGCCGGCGGGGTGACCGGCTCCTGCCGGGCCTGGGCGCGCTTATCCGCCTCGTCCAGGGCGGCCAGGCCAGCCTTCATGGCATGGCGCGCGGCCGCGCGCAGACGCGCACCGGTGGCGCTGCCGAACAGGTGCTCGACGGTGGCCTCGGCAGCATGATGCAGCTCCTTGGCTGCTTTGCGCAGTTCTTCGTGGGCGGCGCTTTGGGATTCGTTGCAGGTGCTCATGATGATGCTCCGGGATTAGTACGCTGGCCAAGCCGTTTGGACGTGCCGGACTGGCCTGGCCAAGGGATGATGCTAGCGTGCCGCGCTTCGCGGAGAACCCCATGTCCCTTGCCCTCGTCTTCCCCGGTCAAGGTGCCCAGTATGTCGGCATGGGCGCCGGCCTGACTGCCGTTCCTGCGGCCCAGGACCTGCTCACCCGCGCCGACCGCGTGCTGGGCCTCAGCCTGTCCAACTTGATCGCCAGCGGTCCCGAGGCCGACCTGACCCGCACTGATCTCAGCCAGCCGGCCATTCTGGTCAGTTCGCTGATGTCCTACGCCGCCCTGCAGGCGGCAGGCAAAGCCCCGGAATTCGCCGCGACGGCTGGCCTGAGCCTGGGCGAGTACACTGCCTTGGTGGTCGCCGGCGCGCTGTCTGCCGACGACGCCATCCGCCTGGTCCGCCTGCGCGGTCAGGCCATGCAGGACGCCGCTGAGGGCACGGCGGGCGGCATGGTCGCTCTGATCGGCGCCGATGAGGCCAAGGCCGCAGAGCTATGCGCCGCCGCCGCCCAGGGCGAGGTTTTGGTGGTGGCGAATCTCAATAGCCCCGGCCAGGTGGTGATCAGCGGCGCCAAGGCGGCCTGCGAGCGCGCCGTGGCCTTGGCCAAGGAACTGGGCATCCGCCGCGCCATCGCCCTGCCGGTGGCTGGCGCCTTCCACAGTCCGCTGATGGCGCCCGCGGCCGAACGCCTGCACGCGGCCCTAGCGGCCACGTCCTTCCAGGTCCCGCGCGTGCCGGTCTTCACCAACGTGCACGGCGGCCCGGTCACCGACCCGACCGCGTTCCCCGGCCTGCTGGTGCGTCAGCTGACGCAGCCGGTGCGCTGGGCCGACAGCGTGGTGGCGATGGCCGCTGCCGGGCACACCTCCTTCCTTGAGCTTGGCCCCAAGAAAACCTTGTCGGGCATGATTCAACAGACCGTGAAGGACGCGATCTGTCGAAACGTGGACACTGCTGCGGATGTGGCGGCGCTGACCTGAATGCCCCTCCGCCCAGCCGAGGGCGACGTGATGACATGAAAAACGGCGGCCGATTGGCCGCCGTTTTTCATTCGCAGAGCGGCAGTGCCGCGTTCAGCGAGCGGGCCGGTGGGGCGACGGCCCCTTGGCGCCATAGCGGAACTCTTTGGGCTCTTCTTCGATTACAGCTGGCTCCTCGGCAGGAGCCGCAACCACCGACTCAGTGGCTCTGGCCGCCAGGCTGGCAGCGGCAGCATCGTCCGCAGCCTGCTTGGCCGCAGCCTCATCCGCAGCCTGCTTGGCCGCAGTCTCATCCGCAGTCCGCTTAGCCGCAGCCTCATCCGCAGCCTTCTTCGCCGCCGCATCCTCGGCAGATTTGCGGATGGCTTCGTCTTGGGCAGCCAAGGCCGCGGCAGCCACAGCGGCCGCAGCAGCGGCCTCGGCCGCAATACGCTTGCGCTGACCTTCTGCGGCCGCTTCCTCTGCCGCCTTCTTGGCCACGGCTTCATCGGCCAGGCGCTTGGCCTCGGCCTCCTGCGCGAGCTTGGCCTTGGCCACCTCCTCGTCAGCCAGGCGCTTGGCCTTGGCCGCCTCTTCTTCAGCCAGCTTGCGCTTGCTGGCTTCCTCGGCCGCGATGGCGGCGGCAGCAGCCGCGGCAGCAGCATCAGCCGACGCCTTCTTCTTGCTCGCTTCAACCGTCGGGTCGACCGCAGGCTGGGCGGCTGGCGACGGCGTGGCCGCAACCGGCTTCCCGCTGGTAGCAAGCATGGTGATGCCAAGGACGGCGGCGATGGCCAGGACTACGAGAATGAGGACGCGCATGGGTCAAGAATCCGTTGGGGGTGAAGACGGACAGACTAGCGACCCGACATGGGGGGCAACTGCTCATTGCGTCGCTCTCGACTTCTGCCGTTGACCAAGGCCTCGCCAGGGCCGACTGTCAGCGACCATGCCCATACCACTCCACTTCCCCACCGAGCGTTGCCAATGGTGGCAGGACGCCCGCTTCGGCATGTTCATCCATTGGGGCCTCTACAGCGTGCTGGGCCGGGGCGAGTGGGCGATGAGCCGCGAGGCCATCCCCTGGGAGGAGTATCGCCCCCTTGCCGACCGTTTCACCGCAGCGCGCTTCGACCCGGCCGAGTGGTGTCGCGTGGCCAAGGCGGCAGACATGCGCTATATGGTGCTGACCACCAAGCATCATGAAGGCTTCAGCTTGTGGGACAGCCCCGCGAATCCCTTCAACAGCATGCGTAGTGCCGCGCGCCGCGATCTGGTCGGCGAGTACGTCGAAGCGGTGCGCAGCGCGGGCCTGAAGGTCGGGCTGTATTACTCCCTGGGCGATTGGCACCACCCGGACTGGGCGGCGGCGTGGCAGGGTGACCTGGCCGCGCGCCGCCGCTTCGTCGATTACACCCACACCCTGGTCCACGAACTGCTCAGCCGCTACGGCCACATCGACATCCTGTGGTACGATCTGCCCCAGTGCTTCACCCCCGACGAATGGCGCATGGTCGAACTGAATTGGATGGCCCGCAGCCTGCAGCCCCACCTGCTGATCAACAATCGCGGCTACACCACCGAGGACTTCGCCACCCCCGAACAGCATGCCTCCGCCAGCGCCAAGGGCCGGCGCTGGGAGTCCTGCATGACCCTCAACGGCCACTGGGGCTTCTGTCCGACCGACCGCGCCTGGAAGAGCCCCGCCGCGGTCGCCGGCACCCTGGCCAACTGCGCCAGCGGCGGCGGCAACCTGCTGCTGAATGTCGGCCCGGATGCCGAGGGCGTGATCCCCGCCGAGAGCGTGCGCATCCTGGAACAAGTCGGCGCCTGGCTGCGCCGCCACGATGAGGCGGTGCGCGGCACCGACCGCCACGACCTGATGTGGTACCTGTTCGGGCCGGTGTCGGTGCGCGGGAACAGCATGTACTGCTTCCTTGGCCAGTACTACGGCGACCGCCTGGTGGTGGGCGGCCTGACCCGCCGCGTCCTGGGCGCGACCTGCGTCAGCACCGGGCGCAAATTGTATGTCGAGCAACGCGGCCGCCAGACCATCATCACCGGCCTGGGCGACACGCCCCCCGATCCGGTCCTGCCGGTGGTGCGCTTGGACCTGGATGGACCGCCGGCCCATGATGTCTCCAGCGTGCTCGGCGGGGCAGACATCTTCCCGACTCTGCCAGCGTGAACCTTGCCGATGAGCTGTGGCTGTGCGGTCACAGCTGGGGGCTCGCAGCGCTCAGCTGAGAACTGCGGCCACATGCTCTGGCAAGCGTATCGGCCGCCCCTCGCGATTGACCGTCGCCAAGGTCACTACGCCGGTGGCGCGCACGACGCCCTCGCAGGCGATGACGGTGGTGAAGACCACGCGGCTGGGGCCAGGAAGGGCGACCGAGGTGGTCAGCTCAAGCTCATCGTCGAAGCGCACGCTGCGGCGATAGCGCAGGTTCAATTCGACCACGGGCAGGAAGACGCCGGCTTCTTCCAGGTCGCGGTAGCGCAGACCGCGCGCACGCAGCCACTCGATACGGGCCTGCTCCAGCCAGGCGACGTACGTCGAGTGATGGGCCACGCCCATCTGATCGCTTTCGACATAGCGGACGCGCAGGCCCAGGCGGTCGCGGTCGTCCATCGGCTCAGTACGCCGAGACCTTGGCCACCGGCACGACGGCGGGCCCCTTGCCGGTCACGGCGTTGGGCATGATGCACAAGGCGATCACGGCGATGGCCGCGGCGGCCAGGGCCCACGAGCCCAGGGCGTTGGGGCCGGTCTCGGCCTTGGCTTTGGGTTCGGCGGACCACACGGCCAGCAGCACGCGCAAGTAGGCCGCCATGCCCACCACGGCCATTAGCAAGGCAAACAGGGCGATGGGCAGGCGATCCTTGGCCACCAGGTCGGCGAAGACCTGGAACTTGCCGAGGAAACCCAGGGTCGGCGGCAGACCCGCAAAGCTGGCCACGAACACCGTCAGCACCAGGCCCATGAGCGGCTGGGTACGCCCCTGGCCAGCGAGGCCGGATAGGGTGTCGCCAAGGTCGTCGCGACCGCTGAGGGCGGCGATGGCTGACAAGGCACCAGCGGTGGCGATGGCGTAGCCAAGGGCATAGAGCCACAGCGAGCCGAGGTCGACCTGCATCACCGCGCCGGTGGCCAGCGGCGGCACCAGGGCGAGCAGCATGTAGCCGGCGTGGGCGATGGAGCTGTAAGCCACCAGACGCCGAGCCGAAGTCTGCCGCAGGGCGGCGAAATTGCCCAGCACGATGGACAACAGGCCCAGCACCAGGAAGAGGGTGCCGAAGGGACGCAGACGCGCCGCCGCTTCGACGGTCAGGGCGACCGGCGCGTCCAAGGCCACGGGGACAGTCACCGGGGCGCCACCAGCGACGGACACCATCGACAGCCACAGCGCGCCCAAGGCCGCGAAGCCGCCCACTTTGATCACCGCGCCCATGAAGCCGGTGATCGCCGCCGGGGCGCCGGTGTAGGCGTCCGGGCTCCAGGCATGGAAGGGCACCACGCCGACCTTGAACAGCAAGGCGACCACCATCAAGGCGTGGCCCAGCAGCCACAGCTGCTCGCGACCGGCCAGGGCCGCCAGCCCAAAGCGGGTGCCGCCGGTGGCGCCATAGCTCAAGGCCATGCCATACAGGAACACGGCCGAAAACACCGCGCCCATCACCAGATATTTGAACAGCGCTTCACCAGATTCGGTGCGCTGGCGGCGCAGGCCGACCAGCACGTAGATCGACAGCGAGGCCAGCTCAAGCGCGACAAACAAGGCCAAGGCATCGGCGGCCATGGTCATCAGCATCGCGCCCGCGGTGCCGGTGAGGATCAGCACATAGGGCTCACCGCCTTCATGGTGATCGCGCGCCAGGGTCTGCTGCAGACCCGCCATCGCGCAGCCAGCCGCGGTAAGGATCGCCAGGCACAGCCACGCGCGGGCCTGGTCCATGGCGAAGAGGCCATGGAGATGTCCCGGACCGGCCTGGCATTGGGCGATGCCCGCCACCACCAGGGTCAGGACCCCGGCCCAAGGCAGCCAGGCATGCTTGCCGGCGCGGCCCAGGAAGGGCTCGGCCATCAGGCTGGCCAAGGCGCCGGCCAGCACCACCGCCACGGGAATCAGCAGAGAGAGGGATTCGAGCATGGTGGGATCAGTGGGCTGCGTTGGCAGGGACGGGGACGACCGCGACAGCGGACGGAAGGCCGGTCTTGGCCGGCGCCATCAACGAACGCACCGCCGGTCCGGTCTGGTCGAGGATGGGGCGCGGATAGAAACCGAAGAACAACGTTGCTGCGACCAACAGCCCCACGGCCCAGGCTTCGGCGGCGCTGATCTCGACCACCTTCTCGCTGGCATGGCCGGGCTTGCCGTAGAACCAGCGTTGGATCAGGATCAGCAGGTAGACCACGCCCAGGATGACGGACAGGCCGGCGATGCTGGCGACGATCAGACCCGAGCGCTGATACGTGCCCAGCAACAGCAGGAACTCGCCGACGAAATTGATGGTGCCGGGCATGGCCGCGCTGGCCAAGGCCGCACCCACGAAGAGGACCGCCATCAGCGGCACCCGTTCGGCCAAGGCGCCGTAGTCGTCCAGACCGTAGAAGCCGCCCTGGCGTTCAACCACACCGACCAGCAGGAACAGCGCGGCGGCGCTTAGACCATGGGCGACCATCTGCACGGCGGCGCCATCCAAGGCCACCGCCGACCCGGCGAAGATTCCGACCATGATCAGCGACAGATGCGACAGCGACGAATACGCGAGCATGCGCTTGGCATCGTCCTGCACGATGGCCACCAGGGCGCCGCCCACCGTGCCGATCAGGGCCAGCACCATGAGCAGGTTGCCCCACTCGGCCATCTGCCCAGGGAACAAGGGCAGCACGAAGCGCAGAAAACCGTAGACGCCCAGCTTGGACATCGCGCCGCCGAGAATGACCACCACCGGGCCTGCGCTCTCGGAATAGGTCCGCGCCTGCCAGCCGTGCAGCGGCACCAGGGGGACCTTCACCGCGAAGGCCAAGACGAAGCCGAGGAAGAGCCAGCCGGCCGCGCTGGGTGGGATGCTGCCCATGCCGGCGCGCACCACGTCCAGCTCGGTGCTGTGCAGGTGCGCGGCGATATACCAGATGCCCACCAGCATGCCCACACCGCCCAGCATGGTGTAGAGGGTGAACCAGCCGGCGGCATTGCGCCGGTCCGAGCCGCCGAAGAGCGCGATCAGCACCGCCGCCGGGATCAGCATGGCTTCATAGAAGAGGAAGAAGACCACCAGATCGCGGGCCAGCAGCGCGCCGATCATTGCCGCTTGGGCAGCGAAGGCGCACACCAGGAACTCGCGCATGCGCGCGCCGGCCATGGCCTTGGCGCCCAGGATCGCGGCGGGGGTCAGCCACAGCACCAGCTGGATGAGCCAGGCGCTCAGGCCGTCGCTGGCCAGGGACAGGTGTACCGTCGCACCAGTACCCCACAGGGTGAACCAGGGCACGCGCACGGCGTCGATGGTGCCTGGCGACAGCACCAGTGGCAGGCCCAGCATGGCGATGACGAGGCTGAG
>JBBQTJ010000110.1:0-10100 GCA_038213315.1 Planctomycetota bacterium | reverse complement strand
TATGGTTGAGCTTGAACGCCTCTACACGATCAAAGAAGCGTGCGAGTACCTGAAGATATCGCGGGCGACGTTCTACCGACTCGACCTTAAGACTGTAGGAGTCGGCGCACGTTCGATCAGAGTGCGCGAGTCCGCGCTCCTGGCACAGGTAAGCGGTACGGAGCCGGCACCTACTCTGGCTCCACGCGCGATGGCGCGGCGACACGGCGCGCTATCAGCACGTGCGGCAGCGCCGCCGCTGCTGCGCTGACTCCAGCGGTCAACTTGTCTAGCACAGCGGCCGTCTGCATCAGGAAGGACGGGGCGAAATGCGCGTACCGGGTCGTCTGGCTGATGTCAGCGTGCCCGAGCAACGCCTGCACCATGTTGAGCGGGATGCCGGCGGAGACCAACCGACTGGCGTAGGTGTGCCGAAGGTCGTGAAGCCTGAGATCGTTGATCCCCGACGCGCTAACCACACTTCGCCAGGCGCTGACGAGACCAGGCTGAACGCCAGCTGGGCAGTACTTGTCCTCGGCCGCTTGCCGAGCACGCACCGCTGACTCCTGAGTTGGGAAGCTCCCAAGGTGGTACTTAATGCCCTGGCTGCGAATCCAGGCCTGCCAGCCGTGTCCAGGTTTGGCCGGAGCCGTAATGCCAACTGGCTTCTCCGGCGTCCACCTCTGCAGGACACGCCCACCACGCCCGCGCCGTCCAGTTGATGAAGTCAGGTTCTCAGGGTCGTAGTCGAAGACCCTGTCCGAGGGCTTCGGTCCAGACACGTCCTTCCGGTTCCAGAGCATAGCAGCCACCCGTGGCGTCAGGGGGACGGTGCGCGGGCGGTCGCCTGACCGCTTGCCAGTCTTACCGCCAGCGAAGATCACCTGCCCGCCTTCTGCAGTCACCACCACCTGCGCCCAGGTAAGTCGGAGCGCCTCGCTTCGCCGTGCGCCAGTGTCCAGATAGAAGAGCACCACCTCATAGAGCGCTGGGTGCGTGGCAGCGGCCCGCAGTAGCGCAGCCTCCTGATCCAGCGACAGCACGACCTCACGCGCATCGTTGATACGGTAGAGCTCGATCTCAGGAACTACGCCAAGCGCACCCATACGCTTGGCGTAGTTGAGCAGCGCTCGAAGCGTTACCAACCCACGGTCCACCGTTCCTGGACGTTGCCCGTGCTTGGTCAACTCGGCCTTCCACGCTTCGATCTTCGCCTCGGTGATGTCGACCACTGGCGTGTCCGCGCCCCAGTGGTTCACCAGACGCTTGAGTTGGCCCACCGCCCAGTGCTGCGTGCGCTTCATGTTCACCGAGTCCCGCGGGGCGACCTTGTTCATCTGGTACTGCGCAGCCACCTCCCCAAACGTCACCCCGGAAGGCTCCGGCGAGCCCGCAGGGGTCGGCACTCGGGTCGGCACTCGGGCAGCGGCGTCGGTCGGCTGAGCAGGGTTCGCAGCTGCGACGGTCTGCGCCACCTGCTCCCGAAGGCCCGGTTCCTGACCCGCCGCTTCTTTGCGGTTGGTTGTCCCCGACGAGTATCTGTACTCTCTCCCTTGGTACTCGAACCTGATGTACCATATAGGGTTATCGCGTTTTTTGTATGTGGCCATCCGCACAGCATTCCAAACTTGTTCAGTTTTCAATGCGCATTTATCGATTTAGTGATTCTTCGAACGTCTAGTGCCGGTATTTTGACGGGTCAGCCGCCCAAGTAGTGCCGTCCTAGTTTCGTAAGTCCTCGCTGTGACTTTTCGTAAGTCTTTCATTCACTTTTTTAGGGTAAATTATGTAGTCGGCACCGGGTCGGCACTCAGCCGGCACTAAACCGGCACCCAAACCGGCACTCGGCACCAACAACCGAAAAGCCCACCACAAGAAAAACCCCGCAACCTATTCTGGTTGCGGGGTTTAAGTGGCGCACTCGTGTGGATTCGAACCACAGACCTCTGCCTTCGGAGGGCAGCGCTCTATCCAGCTGAGCTACGAGTGCGTGTCGGTGCGGCACGGTATGGATGGCGACGGTTTGGCAAGGTCAGCCTGGGGGTGGTCTGACTGAGCCGGGGGGCGGGTGAGACGGTGCAGGCAGTTGGCACTGGGGGCCGGAGCGCCATGCTACGCCTCCCGAGCATGCGCCTTCTTCTCGTGATCCTTGCCGTTGTCCTGGCTGCCACTGGCGCTGCTGCCGAGCCGTTCTCGTTGGCGAAGCTGCAAGCGGTCAGTGTGGGCATCGCGACGGTGCGGGTGGCATTCACCCAAGAAAAACATTTGGCGATCCTGGATGAGCCCTTGGTCGCGGCAGGGCTGGTGGAGATCTCACGGCCGTTGCAGGCGGTGCGGTGGGAGTTCACCGGACGGTCGCTGGTGGTGTGGAACCGGGGCCGCTTGCGGCGCTGGGGGGCAGACGGCAAAGAGGAGTCAGCGGGCGGTAAGGACGCTGGCGTCAGCGCCTTGGGCGACCAGATGCAGGGTCTGCTGACGGGGGATTTCTCGGCCCTGGGACGGGTTTTTTCCGTGACGCCCGTCGCCGACGGCTCTGCGCGCCTGACCCTGGTGCCGCTGAAGGCGGAGCTGACCCGCTTCCTGACCGGGATCGACCTGCAGTTCCGCGAGGATCTGTCCGCGCCTTCCGCGATGGTGATCACCGCTGCTGGCGGCGACACCACCGCTTATACTTTCGCCACGCCCGAACTGGGCCTGGCCATTCCGCCTGAACGTTTCACCGGCCCATGACGGCCGCGGAGCACCCATGAAAATCGCCATCATCCTCATCGTCCTGGTCGTCGCCATCGGCGCGACCCTGTTGGTCCTGAACCAGTCCGGCGCGCCCAGCACCGCGGCCACCTCTGGCCCCAATCCCACCAGCACCGTGCCCACCACCGGGCCGACCAGCAGCAGCCCGTCGATGAGCGACCAGGCCAAGGCCGTCGGCGCCGAGGTGAAGGACGCTGCGGTCAAGGCTGCGGAGACCGCCAAGGCCAAGGCTGCCCAGGTCGCGGCCAACGCCGCCACCACGGCCAGCGAGTTGCACCAGCAGGGCGCCGCCGCGGTCGAGTCCGCCAAGCAGCAGGGCTCAGCCATCGTCGATGCTTCGCAGCGGCAGGGTCAGGCGGCAGTGGATGCGGCCAAGCAGATGGCTGCCGATCCCGTGGCCGCGGTAAGCGGCACCAGCACGTCGGCGCCCACCATCCCCCCGGTCAAGGAAACCGTCGTGGCCGCCGCCACCATGGCCAAGGCCGCCGGTACTGCCGCTGCGGGTCAGGCCGTGACCACCGCGACCACCGCAGCGGCCCAGACCCTGCAGCAGGGCAAGGACGCCTTGGGCAGCCTGACCGCGGCTGGCACCACTACGGCCGGCAGCGCCAGCAAGGCCGCTTCTATCCCCACGGCTCCCGCAGTGCCCACCGCCAAGCCTTCGGCCACGGATGCCGCGAAGGCCCTGAACCAGCTCGGCGGCTTCGGACGCTGATGCCCCGTCGCCTGCTCCTCCTGATGGCCACCCTGGCGGTGGTCGGCTGCGCGCGCAGTCCGGCCACGCCCGAGGCCGCCCGTGGGCAGACCCCACGGGCGGCGCCGACCATGCGCTGGCTGGGCGAGGGGCGGCTTGAAATGGATGTGGCGGGACGCCGGCTGAGCTGCACCGCGTTCGTCCGCGGCCTGGGCAATGGCCAGGCGCGGCTGGTGCTCATGGGTGATGAAGGGGTGCAACTGGTGGATGTCGAGACCACGCCCGAGGATCATCGCGTGCGGCAGGAACTGCCCGATCTGAAGAGCGGAACCCCGGAATTGGCGCGCATGCTGGGGCAGGCCTTCGCCACCCACCCCGAGTCGCGCAGCTGGCGGGATGACGAGTTGATCGCCGTGGTTCCCGACGTGGTCAAGCAGTGGGAGGTGCGCCCCGATGGCACCTGGATCCCCCATGCCAAGGAGGTCACCCGGGTGTATTATGGCGACCCCCTGCTGCTGCGGCGCATCGAGGGGCGTTCTTTGACCATCACCGTGGCCGATTACCGCCAGGTTGGCGATGAACTGGTACCCCATGTGGTCACGGCCGAAGGATTTCTGGTACGCATCCGCCTGCGGCTTGAGACCGCGCGGGCACTTGTAGGCGGGAATTGACCAACGGTGGTGGCCACGACTTCCGGTAGCTGAAGCCCTGGCGTGTAGTTATCCTCGACCATGGAGGTCATCATGCCGCTGCTCCCCTGGATCATTCTCGGCGTTCTTGTCTTTATCGCGCTCCTGGTGGTCGTCTGGGCCATCAGCATCTACAACGGACTGGTGACGCTGCGCAATCGCTTCACCAATGCTTTCAGCCAGATCGATGTGCAGCTGAAGCGCCGCCATGACCTGATCCCCAATCTGGTGGAGACCGCCAAGGGCTATCTGTCGCACGAGCGCGGCACACTTGAAGCCGTGATCGCGGCCCGCAACCAGGCCAGCACCGCCGCCGGTCGCGCTGCGGCCAATCCGGCGGATCCCACGGCAATGAAAGCCCTGATGGGCGCCGAGACCGCCCTGACCGGCACTCTGGGCCGCTTCTTCGCTTTGGCCGAAGCGTATCCGCAGTTGAAGGCCGACAGCACCATGCGCCAGCTTATGGAAGAGCTGACCAGCACCGAGAACAAGGTCGCCTTCGCTCGCCAAGCGTACAACGACGCGGTGATGACCTATAATACCGCCCGAGAAGTCTTCCCCAGCTCGATGATCGCCGGCATGTCGGGCTTTTTACCGGCCACGCCGTACCAGCTCGACGATGAGGCCGCACGCCAGGCCCCGGTGGTGAAGTTCTAAGCGGCGGGCAAGGCCGTGGATTTCTTCGACCACCAGGATCGGGCCCGCTCGGCCAGCCGCTTGCTGGTGGTGGTCTATGCGCTGCTGGTGCTGGGCGTGGTGCTGCTGCTGGATGTGCTGATGCATCTGATCCTGGTCCGCTACCTGGACCCGGCGGATCTGTGGCGACTGCATCTGGCGGTCAGCTTGGGCCTGGGTGGGGCGATCCTGGCAGGCAGCTGGTGGCGCTGGCGCGAACTGGCCAAGGGCGGCGCCGTGGTGGCGCTGGAACTGGGCGGCCGTGAAGTGGTGCATGGGCAGGCCACCGCCGCGCAGCGCCAACTGCTGAACGTCACCGAGGAGATGGCCTTGGCCAGCGGGCTGCCGGTGCCGGCGGTCTACGTCCTGGACGAACCGGCGATCAATGCCTTTACCGCCGGCCTGACCGCGCGGGATGCGGTCGTGGTGGTGACCCGTGGTGCGTTGGAGCGTCTGTCCCGGGATGAGTTACAAGGCGTGATCGGTCACGAGCTGAGCCACATCCTGCACGGTGATATGCGGCTGAATCTGCGCCTGATGGCCTTGGCCCATGGCCTGTTGGTGGTGTCGATGTCGGGGCGGATCGTGATGGAACGGGGCATGGATGGCGATGACCTGCGCGCCAGTTTTGCTGCGGTCAGCCTGGGCGCGATCCTGTTTGTGGTGGGTGGGCTGGGCTGGATGGCGGGTTGTCTGCTGACCGCGTCGGTCAGCAGACGTCGCGAATTGCTGGCCGATGCGGCGGCGGTGCAATTCACCCGCAATCCCGCCGGATTGGCCGGAGCCTTGAAGAAGCTGGGACTACGCGGCCACGCCAGCATTCTGCGCAGCGCCCGCGCCGCCGCAGTCAGCCATCTGTGCATCGCCACGCCGGTGCCACGACCCTTTCTGGGCTGGCTTGACAATCATCCACCCCTGACCGAACGCATCCGCATCCTGGATCCCGGCTGGGATGGCACCTGGACCGAAATCGCACCGATCGTCCCGCTGAATCCCAAGTACCTGCAGCCGGCGACCACGGGGCCGGCCACGGGGCGCAAAGCTTTGGCGGTCGCGGACCCGGGCCAGACGGTCATGGCGGCAACTCTGGTGGCGACCCTGCCGGACGAATTGCGCGCAGCCACCAGCGATCCTCAAGAGGCCTGCGGGGCGGTGCTGGCCTGCTTGTTCAGTGCCGACACCACGCTGCGGTTGGCGCAGGTGGACGCGCTGGTAGCGGCGGAGCCAGCCTTGGCCGTGAGAGTCCAGCACCATGGGCGCACCCTGGACGTGCTGGGGCCGGGCGCCCGGCTGCCCGTGCTGGAGCTATCGGCGCCGGCGCTGGCGCGCTTGGCTGCGGGGCAGCGCCGCACACTCGTCGAACTGGTGACAGCCATGCGTGCCGCTGCCCGCAGCGATCTGACGGTGCAGGTAGCCGGCGGCCTGGTGGCGCTCTCCTTGGCGCCGCCGGTACTGCCGCGCGGTGATGTGCACGCCTTGAAGCCCCTGCTGCCGGCCCTGCGACCGGTCTTGGCCGCCCTGGCTGCCAGTGCCGGACCGACCGGCATGAACCAGGCCTGGGCCGCTGGCTTGACCCGCCTGGGCCTGACGGTCGAGCCCCAGCCGACGGTGGATGCGGCAGAGCTGGATGGCCATCTGGCCGCTTTGAACCGGGCCAGCGGCGGCCTGAAGCGGCGCATCTTGAGCGCCTGCGCCACCACCGTCGCCGCCGATGGCCACATCGCCGTGCGCGAGGCCGAGTTGCTGCGCTTGGTGGCGGCCTCGCTGGGCTGTCCACTGCCACCTGCGCTGCCAGGCACCGAGGCCACCTCACCATCGACGCCCGCGCCCTGACCAGTTAGACTGCCGGCATGAAGCTTGGCGCACAATACTATCGTCCGCCCTTCCCTCGACAGCCACAGTGGGTCGATGACCTCAAGCGCATGAAGGATGCGGGACTGGATCATCTCCAGTTGTGGCTGGTCTGGGGCTGGATTGAGGCCGAGCCGGGACACTTCCGCTTCGAGGATTGCGACCGGCTGGTCGATCTGGCCGGAAAACATGGCTTGGAGGTGGTGCTGTCGGTGGTGGCCGAGGTCCAGCCCATGTGGATCCACCGCATTGAGGCGGAGTGCCACCTGATCGACCATCATGGTCGACCGGTGGTGTCGGCGCCCAGGTCCGAAACCCACTTCGGTCTTACCCCTGGTGGCTGCTTCGACCATCCGGGGGTGTGGCAGCGCATGGAGCATTTCATCGGCACCTGCGCCCACCGCTATGTCGAGGCCAAGCCAGTGGTGGCCTGGGACGCCTGGAATGAGCTGCGTTGGCATACCGGCGCCACGGCCCCGGTGTGCTATTGCCGCCACACCCTGGCCGCCTTCCGCGCCTGGCTGGTGGAGCGGTATGGCACCCTGACCAAGCTCAATGCCGCGTGGGAACGCCGCTATGCCGACTGGGCCGACGTGGAGCCCGGACGTTTCACCGGTCGCCCTTGCACCGAACACCTCGCCTTTCAAGAGTTCCTCACTTGGCGCGCAGGCCGGCACGCGGCCGCCCGGGTGGCCCGCATCAAGGTCGACATCACCGACCGGCCGGTGGTGCTGCATGGCGGCGATCCCAGCGTGCAGTTCGCCAGCTCTGCGGTCGAACAGCCGCTCTGCCGTGGCGACGATTTCACCCTGGCCGACGACGCGGACGGCATCGGTTGCAGCAGCTTCCCAGCGTGGGAGGCCATGGATGATCTCGACTTCGTCGCCCGGGTGCGCGGCGTGCGTGCCGCTGCCGGCAACAAACAGGCCTGGCTGTCAGCGCTGCAAGGCGGCAATGCCTCGTCGGGCTTTCAGTTCTCGAAGCCGGTCGAGGCCGCGCAGCAACAGCGCTGGCTGTGGCTGGCCCTGGCCGCGATGCACGCTGAACGGGCGCTCTTCTGGTCATGGCGCGACGAAATCTTCGGCCTGGAATCGGGCGGCTTCGGCCTGATCGGTGCTGACGGCAAGGCCGAGGAGCGTTTGGCCGCCCTGCGCCAGACCCGCGCCTTGTTCGATCGTCATCGCGCCATGCTGGCCGAGTACCGTCCCGATCCGGCCAGCATCGGTCTGTTGTTCAGTCCGCGGACCTGGCAGCTGATGTGGTCTTTGGAAGGAAGCGCGGATCGCGGTCGGGACGCGCTGCGCGGGTGGACCCGGGCCTGCACCCGCCTGGGACTGCCGGCGCGCTGTGTGCACGAAGACCGGCTTGAGGGCCTGGACGACCTTCAACTGCTGATCCTGCCCCACGTCCTGGTCGTGGACAAGCCACTGGAAGATGCCCTAGTGCGCTATGTCGAGCGCGGCGGCACCCTGGTGGTGGAAAGTGAATGCGGGGCCTTCACCTCCTTGGGTCTGTACCGGGAGGGCGACGAGCGTTTCACCAACCGCCGCTTCGGGCTGCGCGAGGGCGGCCGGCGGGCCGCCCCAACGGAGCCAATCGTGGTGTCCCTGGATGGCGGCGAGCTGCGCCTGCAAGCCCGGCAGTGGCTGACCACTTGGGAACGCGGCCAGGTCGCCGCCTATGTTGATGGCGAAGGCGTGATCACCGGCCGCGAGGTGAAGCAGGGCAAGGTGGTGGCCCTGGGCAGTCATTTCGCCACCGCCGACGCCCATGGCCATCGCAGCGATTTCGATCAGCTCATGCGCCTGCTGGCTCTGGGTGCAGGCATCGAGCCACGGGCCAGGCTGACCTCGCGCTCGGGTGAAGCCCCGCCGATCCTGCTGACCGGGTCCAGCAATGACCGGCCTACCATCCTGCTGTCGGCGCCCGCAGCCACCGGCCCGGTGACGGTGGAATTGGCCGGCCCAACCGACCAGTTCACCGACCTGTTCACCGGCCGTATCATCCCAGTGCAGCACGACGGCGGTCGCCACACCCTGCTGGTCACGCCGCAGCAATGGGGCATGGCCTTCCTGATCGGTGGCAAGAGTGAGACGGGCCGACGCAAGGCCGCGCCCGTCGCAAAGCGCTGATGGCTCCCCCCGCGCCACCGCCTGGCCGCTTGGTGGGACGACGCTCGCCACGGTGGTGGGCTAGAGCGATGGCTTCGCCTGTTCGACCGCCTTCAAGCGGGTGATGGGCCGGCCACCGTCGACCCTGCGTCAGGCGACGCCGCCACCAGTTCCACCCGCAGCACCTCCACCGCGCCCGGTGTCCCCCACGGCGCGAGCTGGCCGTCGGGCAGCATTTGGAAGACCTCGGGTTTGAAATTAGCGACCCAGACCGGCCCCAGGTCGGGACTGAGGGAATGGATCCGCCCCGCCTTCACCCACCATCGGGTGTCGCCAGCAACGGTGTGGATGCGGATGTTCCAACGGGTGGTCATCATGAAGCTGCGCTCATGGTGCCGGCCACGCCGCCAGCACCTCTGCCGCCGTGGTGCGCAGGCGGCGCGCGTGTTCCTGCCAGGCGAGCAGCTCGGTGCGTTTGAGCTTGGTGGCGGAGGTCTCGTCCTTCAGATCGAGCAGACGCATGGTCAATTGGACATCCACGTCGCCCAGACCGACCATAGCTGATTCCAGGTGGGCGCGACGCTCGGGGGTGAACTTCCCGTCGCTGATGTCACCGTCGCGATAATCAGTCAAGGCCTGGGCGAAACGTGCTTCCAGTCCAACCGGTCCGGCGGTGGGCGCAGCCGTGGCGCTACGCCCGCGCCACCATTTCTCGGCTTGATCGGCATAGCCACCGGGCTGCCATAGGCGGCGCTGCGCTTCGGCCAGGACCGGGCCGGCCGCGGCGCGGCCAGACTGCCACCACGCCGCATCAAAGGGATGGAAGCTGAGCACGCCATCGCGTCGATAGGCCGCCCAGGTGGCGAAGGTCAGCGCCACCGCCACTACAAAAAGCGTCAGCCAGAACAGGAAACGGAGTACCAGGCCCCCGGTGCGTGGCGAGGCGATCATGTATGTTCCTTGGTCGAGAGCAGTGCGGACAAGGCCGCCCTGATCGCTTGTTCGGTATGACTGGGGTCCTCCCCCACGAGGTGACTTGCGGCGATACGGCCCTGGGCATCAACCAGAAAGAACGCGGGAACCTGGTTGATTCCCCACCCTTGTCCGGCGAGGGGCTGATGGATGGCCAGAACATTCGGCGCGTGCTTACCCAGCCAGGCTGGAATCTCGACGGAGGTATTGGCACCGTCCAGTGCCACCAGAAGCACTTGCAGTCCACTTGGCGATTCCTTCGCCAGGGCGGCGCTGAGCGCGGCATACTCGGCGCAGGACGGACACCAAGTTGCCCAGAACTCCACCAGCACCGGCCGGCCGCGCAGGTCGCCCAAAGCGAGGGTCCCGCCCTGGCCA
>JBBQTJ010000109.1:0-10151 GCA_038213315.1 Planctomycetota bacterium | reverse complement strand
CGTCGTCCGCACCGTGGCGACATCCGCCAGAATCAGTCGATGGAGACGCCTTTGCTGGGCGCGTTCAGCCACGCTGAGAGCGGGACGCGGGACGTCGTTGGCAACTGTGGCATCGCGTGCTCCAGGAGCGTCCGCGCCGTGGTCGCGGTTTCGGCGCGATCGATGTCGGCAGTCAGGCTCCGTGCCCTCGCGTGGCCAAAGAGGAAGATATCCCGGAGCACGACATCCGCATAGGCCCTGGCATGACTGGCCATCCAGCACGGTCCAGTGATGTCCGTGGTGAATGGGTGTGCATCGTCATGCCGATCATCGACCCCCTCATCGCTCAGATAGCGGCATGTGTCCACGCCGTCATCGCCATTGCGGGTTACGCCCCGGCGGGAGTTGAGCACCAGTTCCAAATGCCAACCCTCAGCAAAGCCAGAACGATCCGGCAGTTCCAAGGCCATTGTTCCGGTCACGAATCGGCGTAACGACGTCTGCGTCAGGCACGCGACGACCGATGGGTCGATGCACAAGTGACGAAGTGCGCTCAGTGCCATTCCTCAATCCTCTCTAGTCGCCGCCGTGAGGCAACCATCGTAGTGGTCAGCGACGAGGCGAAGAGCGCTCATCGAGCAATCATTACGCGCCGAAGAAGGGTCGATCATACCCACGCGAACGAAAATCACCGATCGGGCGCTTTTCGGTGAGGCGTGCTAAGTGAACAGCATTGGCCTGGCGGCGGTGGTGGGGCCGTCGTCATCTGACACGGATGAATGCAACTAGACACTAGAACGACCACCTACCACATTCCCGCCGTAGGACGTCGCGCCTGGAGGCGGCACATTCTAGGGCCGTTCTGCGATCGTAGGCGGAGCGGTGGGTTAGAGGGCTTCGTGGGCAGCGTGGCGCTTATGGTCTGAACACCGCCAAGGTCAGATCGCTGATGGCCTTGAAGTGCTTCGCGTTGCCGGTGCACAGGGTCAGGGATCGCTCGACGGCGGTGGCGGCGATCAGCGCATCGGCCATGGCCATGCAGGCTTTGAGGGTGTGCTCCTCCAGGTAGATGGACGCCCGATGGCCGATGTTTTCGGTGAGCGGAAGAACTGATATGCCCATGTCGGCCAGGAATGACGTGATGGCCTTCAGTTCCTTCTTATTGCGTACGCCTTGCACCAGTTCCATGTAGGTGATCACGCTGATGGTCGGCGATTTGGCAGCCTCGATGGCCTTGGCTGCCTTGGCGACGCCTCGAAAGCACCAGATCAGCACATCGGTATCAAAAAGCATGCACGCGCCCCCGGCGCAGAGTGCGGACATGGTCGGCTACGTCCCCGAAGTCATCTCGGTCGGCCCACATGCCAAAGGCGGCATGGTCGCTGGCCCGCTTGCGCCCTGATTTAGCCAGCTTTTCGCCCGAGTGCACCAGTACGGCCCGTTCTTTACCACGATAGAGGATGGTCACGCGCTCATGACGGTCGAGGGCACGAAGAACCTCGGGCATGCGGCGGCGCAGGTCAAGAATGGTGGCCTGCACGGTATGCTCCAGTGTACACATAGAGTGTGCTTAGAGCTGGAACTCAGGCAAGCGCCAGGGGACCGGCCACACCGTGGCCCCGGTATGCTGGTCAGCCAAGCCGACGGCGTCCCGTCTGGGGATTATATGTCTACTCTGGGACCAGGCTGAAGCCTTCAGCGCGCGCCGCGGTGCGCAGTTGAGCATCGGCGCAGGCGAAGACGAGGTCTTCTCCGCTGAGGTCGCGGTAGGTGATGGCGGCCGCCAGGTGGGTGGAATCGGCCCCGCGCAGGCTGAGGCGGGCATGAAGGCCGTCGATGCGGAGGATCAGGGCGTCATCGCAGGCGACGCGGGCAAGGGTGAGCCAGTCGCGTCGGAAGGCGGTCTCGGCCGAGGCGATGAGGGCAGCGGCGATGATCCCTTCTTGGCGCTTGCGGGCAAAGGTGGCGAGCATTTCCGGATAGAGCAACCAGCAGGATACGGCGACATCGGCTTCGTCCCAGCAGGCACAGATCGCTGGGGTGCCGTCCTCAGTGATATAGCGTTTCACCAAGGCCGAGGTGTCGAAATACACAATCATCAGCGGCGATCCTCGCTGAGTATCTCGGCGGCGGACTGCCCGCCGCCCGCGATGGGCGGGGCTTCGGTGGAGGTCATCCGCCGGGCATTGGCCGCGGGCAGGGCCACAGAGCCAGCGGCGACGGCCCGTGCCAGCGCGGCCGGCATGGCCCGTTCCGCCACCAACCGCGCTACGGCGCGGCCATGGTCGAGTATGGAGATGGCCTCGCCGGCCACGACCCGGGGCAGGTAGTCTTTCAAATGGGCGGCTAGTTCGTCGGCAGTGACGGTGAGCATGGCGGGAGCCTTCAGGCGTGGGCAGGTGGGGGTGCGTGGGCGGACCTGCGGCCCTTGCCGCGCATGGCCACCAGCCCACCAAGCATATGCAGAACGGCTTTCTGGTCGGGCTCGGGGAGTTCCAGCAATTGTTGAAACTTTTTCCACATCCGCTGGGCTGCCGGGTCATCGGTGGGCAGCGCCCGGCGGTGTCCTGGCGTTCCCAGGAGTTCGTCCATGGTGACACCCAGGACCCTGGCGAGCCTGGTGAGTACGTCGGCCTGGGGCGTGCCGCCCTGACTCTCGTAGTAGGACACCGTTGGCTGTTTGATGCCCAGGGCCTCAGCCAAATCGAGTTGGCTGAGGCTCCGTACCTTGCGTAAGGCGGTGAGACGGCGGCCGAAACCTATGTGGGCCGAAGGTCGTTTAGTGGCGGGCATGCCGGCACCATGGCAGGGATTTTCGGTGTCGGTCGGCATGGGGATGGACCATAGAGATAGAATACTTCTATACGTTTAACGGAAGCCATCAAGCCCCAGGAAGCGCATTCATTGAGGAATGAGGACAGACTGTTGTCGATAATCAAGGGCCCAAGCCTCAAGCGATCGTGGTGGCGTGGCTGTCGTTCATCCTGCAGTGGGGCTGCTGACCTACGTGACGCTTGCGTGCGAAGCAGCAGTGGTCAGCCGCGGTCTGCGCCGACACCGTTCGTGGGCCTGATGGTGTTGACCGATGATGAGGTGCGGGCGGCGTTCGACGAGACGCTGCCAGGCAGTTAACGCAAACGACCCAGCAGCACCTCGCACGCCGCAGCCGGATCCTCGCTGGGGCCCAGGTCGCCGGCTAGGCGCAGGCGGTCGGCGATGGCGGTTTGCAGTACGGCGCGGGCGCGGGCCAGGCGGCGGCTGCAGGTGGCCAGGGAGAGGCCGGTGCGCGTCGCGACCTCGCGCAGGCCAAGGCCTTGAAGAAGGTTGAAGTCCAGCACGGTCCAGCAGTCGGCTTCCAGGGTGCCGGCGCGGGCAGCCTCGGCGACTTCGTTCAAGGCTTGTTGCACCACGGCCGACGCCCAGGCCCGGTCCATGGCGGCGGTGGCGTGAGCGGCGCTGTCGTCGTGATCGTCGGGTACGGCCAAGCCATCACGATGTCGCAGGCGGCGCAGGGCATTGCGGGCGCTGCCCCAGGCCAGGTCCATGAGGTAATAACGAAAGCGGCTGCCGTCACCGGGCTGTGCACGGGCCAGCAGGTCGGGTTTGCCTAAGAGATCGAGCAGTACGTCCTGCACCACGTCGGCGATACGCTCGGCGCTTTCGCCGGCCAAGCGTCGCTCCAGGTACCCGCCCACCGCGTCGGCGTACAGGCCCAGCACCACCCCCGCTTGGGCCGGAGCGCCGGGTAGGAGCGCAATCAACGACCAGCGGGTCTGGGGGAAGTCGGCCGGCATTCCCGGGTTGTCGTCGGGGACCGGCTCAGCGCCAGTCCTGTACCGCTTCGTGCTTGCCGCTGGCGGCGGAGCGGAAGCAGGCGTCCAGGTAGGCCTGCACCTGAGCGCCGCGGAAGACGTCGCTTTGCGGATTTACGCCGGTCTTGATCGCGGTGATGAAGCGCTGGTAGTTGCTGGGCGTGGGCTTGAGGGTGGTGGCCTTCCAGGTATTTTTGACGGCGTCCTTGCCCAGGCAGGTGTTCAATACGTCATAGCCAGCATCCAGGTCGAACTGCATGGCGCCGTCCGTGCCGTGCACTTCGCAACGTAGGTGATTGGCGTGGCCGGTGGCCCAGCGGGTGGTGTGGACCACGCCCAAGGCGCCGCCTTTAAAGCATAGTTCGATCACTGCGGAATCATTGGCATCAAGAACTTTGCCTTTATAGGTGGTGACAGCTTCGCCTTGCTTGGTGAATTTGGGGAAGGTCGCCAAGGTGCAGCGGACCGCTTCCACCTCGCCGGCGACCGCGGTGGTCAGGTCCAGAATGTGGCAGCCCACATCGCCCAACACCCCGGCGCTGCCAGCGGCCTGCTGGATGCGCCAGAGCCAGGCTTCTTCGGTCCAATGCCCCCACACCGGTTGGGCCAACCAGCATTGCAGGTACATGCTGTGCACGTGGCGCAGCGCACCCAGCTTGCCCTGCTCCATCAAGGTGATGGCTTTCTGCATCGCGGCGGAACGCCGGTAGCTGAAGTTGACCATGTGCTTCACGCCCTTGCGGCCGGCCTTGGCCGCTGCCCGCGCGACGGCGCGCGCTTCATCAAGCGTGACCGCGAGTGGCTTCTCGCACAGCAAGTGGCGACCCGCCGCCAGGATCTTCAGTGACGGATCGGCGTGGAAGCGGTCAGGAGTCACCACCGATACGGCATCGACGTCGGCCAGCAGGCCGTCGAGATCGGTGGCGACCTTAGCGATGCCATGCTTTGCTGCGAAGGCCTCGCCCCGGCCCGGCACCACGTCCAGGCAGGCGGCAAGGGTCACGCCGGGGATGGCTTTGAAGGCATCGGCGTGGCCATTAGCCATGCCTCCGGTGCCGACGATGCCAATGCGGATTTTTTTCATAAGTTGTCTGTGGATGATGGGGTATGGGTTATGGTGGAAGGCAAAGATGAACGGTGATGGTTGCTTGGATTTGGGCGTGTGGTCGGCTGTCTGTCGCCCCATACCCCATACCCCATCAACCATAACCAGTTCACTTCAATGCACGCTCCCGCCCCAAGAGGTGATCGGCTCCAAGGCTTTTTCGGCGGGCACCTGCGGGCAGCCCCAGACATGGCTGCCTTCGGGGCGGGCCCAGTGGGCGGCGTTGCGCAGGATGCGCTGCACATTGGCGTCGTGGTAGGTCGGATAGGTCTCGTGGCCGGGCCGGAAATAGAAGATCTTGCCCGCGCCACGGCGCCAGGTGGCGCCGGAACGGAAGACCTCGCCGCCTTGGAACCATGACACCAGGATGGTCTCCTGCGGCTCAGGGATGCCGAAGGGTTCTCCGTACATCTCTTCGTGTTCCAGTTCGAAGAAGCCGCCGCTGATGCCGGCGACGATCGGGTGGCCGGGGGCGGTGATCCACAGGCGTTCCTTTTCGCCAGCCTCGCGCCAGTGCAGGTCGCAGGTGTGGCCCATAAGTTTCTTGAAGATCTTCGCATGGTGACCGCTGTGCAGCACCACCAGCCCCATGCCGGCCAGGACGCGCGCGGCGATGCGCTCGACCACGGCGTCCTGCACCTGGTCATGGGCGGCGTGGCCCCACCAGAACAGCACGTCGGTGGCGTCCAGCACCGCCTGGGTCAGGCCATGCTCGGGCATCTGCAAGGTGACCGTGCCAGCGCGCAGGCCGGCATCCTGATTGAGGGTATCGGCGATGCAGGTGTGCATGCCCTGGGGATAGATCTTGGCGACCACCGGTGAGCTGTGCTCATGGACGTTTTCACCGAAGACGGTCACGCGGACGGGAGTGGTCATAGGCGGCCCTAGGATGGTTTGGCAGTTTCCTGCGATGATTTATTCATCCTAATGGCTCCGAGGGCTTGTCTGCAAGGGGGAGCGCTGGTATCTATTCTCCCAGACATGGACTTTTCCGAGCTCACTGCCCGCGCCCCATGGAGGCGCAGCGAGATCCCTGCGCCCCAGGCCCACGGCTTGGTGCTGGGGACCTTCCTGGAGGCCTTCCGCCATTCGGGAGTACGTATCATGCTGCCGCCAGCAGGTTGCGGCCTGGAAGCAGCCAAGCCCGGTTTTGTGCATGTGTGGTCCGAAGTCTTCATGCAGGTGTGCGGCGAGCGCCGTTTCACCTTTGCCCATGGCCGTTCCCTGGTGCTGGGTGCGGGGCAGATCGCCTTGGTGCCGAAAGGCGTGCAGCATGTGGAGAGCTATGCCGATCGCGGCCATGGCCACGCCTGTCTGGTGGCGATGTGCTTTCGCGGGGCCTTGTCCCTGCATCTCGCCGTGCGCCGGCCCGATGGTGAGCAGTCGGGCACGCACTACGACCACTACGCAGACGAGCGCGGACTGACCTCAGAATTGCTGTGCGAAGAGCTGCTCATGAGCCAGCGCAGCGGCGAGGATGCGCGTAGCCAGGCGACGATCGCCCAGACCCTGCTGCTGCATTTCCAGCGCTGCGCCCGTGGCCCCAGCCTGCATGAGCCGGGCCAGTCGCCGCTCCTCGACCGCTGTCAGCGGTTGGTGAAGGCCCGCCTGTTCGAGCCAGACATGAGCGTGGCCCTGCTGGCTAAGGAGCTGGGCTGTCACCCCGATCACCTGGGGCGACGCTTCCGCGCTGCCACGGGCGAAAGCCTGGTGGGCTGGATCGCCCGCGAACGCATGGCCTTGGCCGCGACCATGTTGAAAGAGGGGGACCATGACGTGCGTCACGTGGCCCTGGTGTGCGGGTATCGGGATGCCGCGTACTTCAGCCGCGTCTTCCGCCGTTGCCGTGGGGTCAGCCCCGCGCAGTTTCAGCGCGGTCAGCGCTCGCCATCCAGGTAGCGGCGCAGCAGGATCGCCGCTGACTTCGCATCGATGTCGCCCTTGTCCTTGGGTGGCCAGCGGCCCTCGTCGCGCAGGGCCTGCTCGGCCTCGCCCGACGAATAGCGCTCATCGACCTCATGCACCGGCAGCGGGCAGCGCGCGGCCAGCAGGCGCACGAAGTCCCGCACCCAACGGACATTCGCCCCCGCCTGGCCATTGGCGTGCACCGGCAGGCCGATCACCAGGGCGACTACGCGCTCCTTCTTTGCTACCTCGGCAACGATGGTCGCCACCTGGACATCGCTTTCGCGCCGGACGAAGCCCAAAGGCCGGGTGGTGATGCCCAGTTCATCGCAGCTCGCCAACCCGACCCGGACGCGACCATAGTCGATGGCGAGCAGGCGACCGGGGGGAGGCGGGACTGCCGTCGCGGGGTCGCGGGGTCGCGTGGTCGCGGGGTCGGGATCCTGCGGGGTCGACGTCATGCGTGGATCCCGATCCGCAAAAAACCGTGCTTATTCGCAGCCGACCCCGCGACCCCGCGACCCCGCGACTCCGTGACGGCGGTCTTCACGCCGTCAAATCCCTAAACACTTCTTCAAGACTCCGCCGCTCTTCGATCAGCTCGCGCAGGCCGCCATGGCTCTCGGCCAGGGCCACCAGCTCGGCGCGGCGGGCGGGGTCGGCTTCGATCACCAGGGTGTCGTCCTCGCTGAGCACCGGCGGCAGGCCCGCGGCGATGCATGCGGCGGTCATACCAGTGAGGTCGCCCTGGCGCAGACGCAGGCGGACTCGGGTCAGGCGGGTGGCGCGTTCGCGCAAGGCGCTGATCGGTTCGTCGGCGACGGTGCGGCCCTTGGCCACCACCACGACCCGCTGGCAGACCGCTTCGACTTCGCCCATGATGTGGGTCGACAGCAGGATGGTGTGACGCGTCGCCAAGGTGCGGATCAGGTCGCGGAAATTGGCCACCTGGGACGGGTCCAGGCCTGACGTCGGCTCATCCAAGATCAACAGCGGGGGATGCCCGATGAGGGCCTGGGCCAGACCGACGCGCTGGCGGTTGCCCTTGGACAATTTCCGGATGTGCCGCTTCGCGTTCTCGCCGATCCACGCCGCCTGAATGGCCTCGACCACTTCCCGCCGCCGGGCGCTGGGGGCGACACCCTTCAGGCGCGCGACGTGGTCAAGGTAGCTCTCCACCGTCATGTCGAGGTAGAGGGGCAACTCTTCCGGCAGATAGCCGATCGCTTGGCGGCATTTCAGCGGATCGCGGCTGAGGTCGTGGCCGGCCACCGTCACCGTTCCGGCGCTGGGCGCCAGGAAGCCGGCGAGGATCTTCATGGTGGTGCTTTTCCCGGCGCCATTCGGGCCGAGGAAGCCAACCACTTCGCCCTGCTTCAATTCCAGGTCGACGTGATGCAGGGCTTGGAAGGTGCTGAAGCGTTTAGCTAAGCCCCGAGCCGAAAGAATGCAGGTCGCGGGGTCGCGGGGTCGCGGGGTCGCGGGGTCGATGGCGGCGGCGACGACGACGGCGTTCATTGGCGTCTGCCAGTCGTCTGCTGGTCAAAGTCAGTCCGACCCCGCGACCCCGCGACCCCGCGACCTCGCGACGGCTGTCGATTCATGCGAGAAACCGCCCCACCTCTGTGCGCAGCGCGTAGGGCTGTTCACGGTGGATCGAATGTCCGCTGTCGGGGATGCGCACCAGGCGGCTCTGGGGCAGCTTGCCCGCCATCTCGGCCATCAGGGTGGCATACTTGTGGTCGGCGTCGCCGGCCAGCAGCAAAGTCGGAATATTCAAGCCGGGCAGGGCGTCCCACAGCATCGGGTTGGCACCTTGGCCGAAGACGCGTAGGCACGAGGCCAGGCCGATCGGATCGTGGCTAAGGCGCACATAGCGCATCATCTCGGCGACCCGCTCGGTAAAGGGCTGCACCGGACGCAGGGCGGCGCTGCCTTCCCAGACGGCGACGAAAGGACCGATGCCTTCATCCTCAAGCATTTGGGCGAGGCGTTCGTCCCGGCGATGGCGGGTGTCGCGCTCGGCGGCATCGCGCATGCCGGCCGCCGAACTGACCAGGACGAGACGGCGGATGCGCTGCGGATGGGCGATGGCCAGGGCCAAGGCCATGCGCCCGCCCATGCTGTAGCCGAGCAGGTCGAAGGGCTCGCTGGGCAGAGAGCGGGCCAGTTCGTCCACGTACCCGGCAAAGGTCATGGTCGGCGGGCAGGGCTTGTGGCCATGGCCGGGCAGCAGCACGCAGCGGCAGGCCAGCTGTGCCGGGGCGAGGGCTTCGCTCCAGACGGTGTCGTTCTCGGTGAAACCATGCAGGGCGACGAGCATGGTGGCGCATGGTGGGGCGCAGCGGTCGGCGGCAATGGGGAGGGGTGGCTGGTGATCTGGACGGGGTTCGCTAGCTTGGCCGGTTGGAGCCACCATGTCCCGCCAAGCCCTGACCATCACCGATGTCTGCCTGACCATGGCCTGCGTCGCTATGCTGGCGGCTATGCTGATTCCCGTGCAACGGGCGATCCTGGTGCCGGCGGAGACCAAACGGTGCGCGGGGAATCTGAAGCAGCTATTCTTGGCGGCGGCCATGTATGCCAATGACCAAGACGGGTTGTATCCGGTATGCCCGCGGGATGCGCATGGCCACGTTGGCGGAATCGATGCTTATGGGACGGCAATCGCCAGTTTGGAGTTTTTAAGTGCCTACCATAACGGAGAGGTCGGCCCGAGTTCGCTTCGTTGTCCCGATCTCGCGAGCAGTGGCCCATCATTGCCGGCCAACCCGGAACTAAAATACCTCACCGGCGACTCAGACTGGGTCGCATCGGCCACGACCGCCAGCGCCACCAGAGCGGTGGCCTACGCCTATGACTGGGGTGCTCCGCCGGACACCATGGCTATTCGCGTTGTTTTGGCTGATCGTGGTCATGCCAATCACCGCGATCGTGTGGTGGTGGCTTACGGCGATGGGCACACTGCCGTCTTGGTTCGGGCGACCGACAGTGCGACGGCAGGGGCGACCAGCGATGGCATCGCCAATGTGGACGGCAGCCCCTGGCATGGCGTCTACGTCAATCGCGAAACCGCCCCTCAGGACAATATATTCACGTCCATTGATGATCCGCCGGCTGAACTCCCCCCTGGCGGCCCGGCGTTGCGAAGCAACCAGTTGCCCCTGGCTGATCTTGCCGGCAATGGTGACACCGCCCGCGCCTGCGTACGTTGAGCTTCTTCCGGCGGTGCTACCGTCGGACCATGCTCCGTTACCTTCCCGTGCTGGCGGTCGTCGTGCTGGCAGCCTGTGGCGACCCTGGCCGCACTGATGGTATCGACGGTGCCTATGACCGGCCGGAAGGTCTGG
>JBBQTJ010000108.1:0-10168 GCA_038213315.1 Planctomycetota bacterium | reverse complement strand
TGGGCCAGGAAGGGGGTCTCGGCGCCAAAGGCGCGGATCAGCTTCACCGCCCCGAAGATCTCGGTGCAGGCGGCAGACATCGCGGCCCAGCGGTCCGACTCGTGCTGGCTGAAGGTGCGCAACTTGCGGTAGCTCCAGATGGTCAGCAGCGCCGTCAGGGGCATGGTCGCCAGCACCACCACCGACAGCTTCCAGTTCATCGCCAGCATGAAGGCCATGACGATGACCACGGTGAAGGCCGCGGTGATGAAGCTGCGCAAGATGGTGAACACCGTGCCATCGATGTTGGCGGTGTCCTGGGTCAGGCGGGCGGCGATCTTGCCGGGGTTGGCACTTTCGAACCAGCGCTGCGGGGCGCCCATGACCTTCTCGGCCGTATCGAGGCGCAGCTCGTGCAGACCATTGCGGGTGATGCGCAGGATGAAGTGGCTCTGCCAGCCGCCGATCAGGGTGCCAAGGATCTTCAGGCAGACGCCCAGCAGGACGATGCCCAGCAGCATCCAGACCGGCGCGGTGACGCCCAGCACCGCACCCGGTTCGACGCCGCCGCCCATGTGGCGGAAGATGATGTCGTCGATGATGATCTTGCCGAGGTAGGGCGTCGGCGCCGTGACCAGCGGACCCAGGAAGCCGAGCACCACGATGATCGCCAGCAGGCGCGGGTACTTGAAGGTCAGGTTCCACAGCAGGCGGGTGCCGGCGGCGGTCGAGGATGCGGAATCGGCCATGGTGAACCGGTCAGCATCGCGGGTGGCGGTGCGGCTCAAGGGCATGACGGAAATCGTAGCCACACGCAGGTCGGAGCGTGCATTGACAGGGCTAGTTCATTGACGGTACACTGCCCGGTCTGAGGAGTACGTGCCCAACCATTACCTTATCATCCCCCTGGCCGGCGTTCTGTCGGTCCGGGTTGCCGTCGCGGAGGCACCGTCGTGCCCGCCGGTGGCACCATGCCGGAGCTGTGCACGCGGCGCGACGTGCAGAGCGGCGATCCCCCGGGTCGTCTGGTGAGCATGGCACCCCGTGCCGCGCAGCGGGCGGCGGAGCGGGCCCGGGACGAGGCCCTGGCCGCCGCCGCGCTGGCCACCACCGCCCTGGAGGGGGCGCGCCGCGAGGCTGACGCCCTGGCCCAGCGCGGCGAGGCAGCAAGCCGAGCCAAAAGCATCTTCCTGGCCAATCTCAGCCACGAATTGCGCACGCCGATGAACGGCCTGCTGGGCATGGGCGATCTGCTCGGGCGCACCAATTTGGACGCGCAGCAGCGGCACCTCCTCGGCCGGCTCGAGGCCAGTGCGCACGACCTGCTGGATCTGCTCAACGACCTCATCGATCTGGCCGCCAGCGAGGCCGGGACGCTGACCCTGACTGAGGGACACGTCGATCCCGCCGCTCTGGTCGCTCAGGTCGCCGAGCACATCCGCTTGGTCGCCGAGGAGCGCGGCCTGACGGTGGCCATGCGCTGCGATCCCGCCTTGCCCAGCGCGTTACGGGGCGATCCCGTCCGGTTGCGCCAATGCCTGTTGGCCCTGGCTGACAACGCGGTGCGCTTCACCCCGGCCGGCCAAGTGGAGCTGAGCGCCGCGCCCGGTGCGGGTGCGGCGGTCGGCTGCCAGCGGTTGCTGCTGGGCGTGCGCGACACCGGACCGGGCATCTCCATCGCCCAGCGGGACCACCTGGGCGATCCCTTCACCCAGGGCGACAGCGCCAGCACCCGCCGCCACGGCGGCGTGGGCCTGGGACTGGCCACGGCGAGTCGACTGGCCGCACTGATGGGCGGCCGGTTGGAGGTCGCCGACGCGCCCGGCGGCGGCGCTTTGGTCACCATCTGCATCGATCTGCCGATCATCGCGCAGGTGCCGGCAGTTGAAGCTTCGCCCGCCCCGGCAGCGGCGAATTCAGCGGCCGTGCCGGTCGACGCGGCGGCGGACCTGCCAGCCTTCGATGCGGCGGCCCTGATGCACCGACTGGCCGGCGACGCGGGCCTGGCCCGGCGGGTCGGCGCCATCTTCCTAGCCGAGCTGCCCGGTCAGCTCGCCGGCCTGGCGGCGGCGGGCGCGGATCTGCCGATCGTGCTGCGCCTGGCCCACACCATAAAAGGGGCCGCATCGAACCTCGGGGCGACGGCCCTGGGCGCTTCGGCCGCCCGTCTCGAACTGGCCGCCCGCAGCGGCGACCTCGCCCCGATCCCCGGCCTCATCACCACCACCATCGCCGCCGCCGTCGCGTTCCGCGCCGCCTGGGGCGAGGGTCCCTGAACCCCCACGGAGTTACTTATGCACCTGCTCATCGTCGAAGACGACCGCACTAGCCGGGAATTCCTAAGCGCCTGGTGCGCCAGCTACGGGCGCGTCGATACCGCCGCCGATGGCGTGGAGGGGGCGATGGCCCACCAGGCCGCCCTCATGTCCGGTGACCCCTACACCATGATCTTCCTGGACATCATGATGCCGCTGCTGGACGGCTATGGCTGCCTGGAGCGGCTGCGTGGCACCGAGCAGCGTCTAAAGGCACCGCGCGAACACTGTGCTATAGTGGTGATGACCACCGCCATGGATGAGCCCAAAAACGTCTTCAACGCGTTCCGCCTGCAGGCCGACGCCTACCTGATCAAGCCCCTCGACCGCACCAAGTTCGAGCGGGTCATTGCCGAGCATGGTCCGGATGCCCCGCCGCCTCCGGAGCTGCTGCCAAAGCGGATTTGACGACCCGGATATTCTGGGGTAGGATTCCTTGTCTTGCTTCGCGCGCCGTTCACTCAAAGGCAATCATTATGGCTGACAATCGGGAATTTCTTGCCGAATTCCTCGCCGAAGCGAGCGATCATCTTGACGCCGCCGAGGCCAGCCTGCTGACCCTAGGCAGCAATCCTGCCGACCGGCCGGCGATCGAAGCCTGCTTCCGCGCCCTGCATTCGATCAAGGGCGGCGCCGGCTTCATGGACCTGGGCCGCATCCAAGCCCTGGCGCACGCCGCTGAGCACCTGCTTTCCGAAATGCGCGAGGGTCGCATCGCCGTCGGCTCCGACACCATCGATGCCTTACTGCAAGCGGTCAGCCGGCTGCGCGAATTAGTTACGTCCCTATCTGGCAACGGCGAGCCTGCCCCGTCACCAGGCAATGACGGACCGGATGGCGAATGGCTGCGCCTGCTGCGCGCCTGCACCGAGCACCGCCGCCCCGCCGACGACTATGCCCCGGCCAGTGCGGGGGTTGAATCCGTCGCCACCTCGCGGCGCTACGCCAAGCCAGCCCGCGGCCCCGCGCCGCCGATCGCAGTACCCGCGGTCACACCGCCTGTCGAACGCTTCGCCAGCATCCCCATTGGTGACATCCCCGCAGTGGTGTGCCTGCTCGCAGAACTTGAGCTCGCCACTGCCACTTGGTCAGACCCCGCCCGCGCCGTCCTGGTCCGCATCACCGCCTTGGTGGATGGGATCATCGAGGGCCGCATCCCCGACACTGACTTCGCCCGCATCTATGCCCTGGCCGGCGAACTGCACGCCGCCCTGGCCGGCGAACTGCACGCCGCCCTGGCCGGTCCCGCCGCGCCCGCCGCGCCAGCGCAGGTGCCGGTTGCGCTGGGCGTCGCGGTCGGCTCCGCCACGTCGGCTCAGCGCGAGGACTTCATCGCCGAGGGCTTGGACCTGCTGGCCCAGGCCGAGGCCGCCTGCCTGGTGGCCAATCCCGGGCCGCAAGGCGCCGAGGCGATGTTCCGCGCCTTCCACACCGTCAAAAGCATGGGCGCCTATCTTGGGTACCCGCGCTGCGAGCAGCTCGCCCACCGGGTCGAGACCGCACTGTCGCCGGTACGCGACGGGGCCGCGCCGTTCAGTTCGGGCCTGCGCGTCCTGGTGCTGGCCGGCATCGACGGCCTGCGCTCCCTGGTCGAGGAGATCCGCACCAGCGGGGCCGACCAGGGCCCTTGGCCGCAGGCGGCCGCGGTGGTCGCGATGCAGCTCGGTTTGGTGGTCGAGGCGTCAGGGATCGCCCCCGCCACCGAGCGCCAGGCCCTGGTCGACAGCGGCGTGTCGCCCCAGGTGGTGGCCGAGGCCGCGCAGCAGCTCAAGCCCGGCGAAGACCTCACCGGCAAGCTGGTGAAGACCGGCCGCATCAGTCAGGCCCAGGCCCAGCAGGCCCAGGCCCGGGTCCAGGATCTGGCCAAGGGCCAGGGCCAGGGCGACGGTTTTGCCCGGGTCAGCACCGCGCGTCTGGAGGAACTGCTGAACCTCGTCGGCGAGTTGATCATCGCCCAAGCCATGGTGGCCCAGGATGACGAGCTGGGCCGCGTCCCGCGCCTGCAACAGGCGGTCTCCCGCGAGGGGCGCATCGTGCGCAACCTGCAGGCGATCAGTCTGGGTCTGCGCCTGGTGCCGTTGCGCGCCACCTTCCAGAAGATGGCCCGCGCGGTGCACGACACCGCCCGCAAGCTTGGCAAACAGGTGGAGTTCAGCCTGGAGGGCGAGGACGTCGAGCTTGACCGCACCATGGTCGAGCTCATCGCCGATCCGCTACTGCACATGGTGCGCAACGCGGTCGACCACGGGCTGGAGACCACCGCCGGACGCACGGCAGCTGGCAAGGCGGCTGCCGGCGCGGTGCGCCTGACCGCGCTGCAAGCCTCTGACCACATCGTGGTCGAGCTGTCCGACGACGGGCGGGGCCTGGACGCCGACAAGCTGCGCCGCAAGGCGGTCGAGAAGGGCCTAGTCCCGGCCGACCGCGAGTTGTCTCAGCAGGAGTGCTGGCAGCTCATCTTCCTGCCCGGCTTCAGCACCGCCGAGCAGGTCACTGCGGTGTCGGGCCGGGGCGTGGGCATGGACGTGGTGCGCCGCAATCTTGAGGCGGTCAAGGGCACCGTGACCATCGCCAGTACCTTGGAGAAGGGCACCACCTTCACCATCCGCCTGCCCCTGACCACGGCGATCCTGGAAGCGATGATCCTGCAAGCCGGATCTGAGCGTTTCCTGGTACCGATCACCTCGGTGGTCGAAGCCGTGCGGCCCAAGCCGGGCGAGGTCAAGGCCATGCTGGGCAGCGGCCGGGTCATGCCCAGCCGGGGCCAGTTGCTGCCCGTCATCGCCCTAGGCCGTCTCTTCGCCGTGGACGGCGCGGTCGACGACCCGGCCGAGGCGGTGGTCCTGGTGCTGGACCATGCGGCCGGCCGGGTCGCCTTGCAGGTCGACCAGATCATCGGTTTGCAACAGGTGGTGGTGAAGCCACTCGACCGCACCACGCCGCACCATCCCGGCGTGGGCGGTACTGCCATCCTGGGTGACGGCCGCGTCGGCCTGATCCTCGATCCCTCACGCCTCGCCACCTTGAATTGATCCTACCATGAATCTTGGTACCAAAATAACGTTGGCAGCGGCCGGCGCGGTCATCATCTCTACGGTCGGCGCCATCGCAGTGACCTATGGGATCCTGCGCGCGCAACAGATCGCACAGGTGCGCAGCGAGATGGAGTCCGCCATCATCCAGGCCGAGACGGTCCGTAAAAACTTCGACCAGCTGCACACCAACAAGGCCTTCGACCTAGTGTCCTTGCAGAAGCAATTGGCCACTCGGAAGGTCAAGGACTCCGATCTTTACCAGACCATTCCCGTTGTGGCGGCCTGGAACTCGGTGCAGACGGTGGCCGACCGGAAGAAATACACCTTCCGCACCCCGTCGGCGCCGGGACTGGTGCCGCGCGGTGGCGAAGCCAACAAGCCCTTGCCGACCGATGAGCGCATGTTCAGGGCCTTTGTGACGAACGAGGCGGAGTATTTCACCGCCAGCGATGGGCTGATCACCTTCGCCCGGCCGGTCCGTCTGACCGGCAGCTGTCTGACTTGTCATGGCGATCCGGCCACCAGCCCGACGGGTGATGGCAAGGATCTGCTGGGCACCGTGATGGAGAACATGAAGGACGGTGATCTGAAGGGCGCCTTTGTGCTGACCGCGCCCATCGATTACAGCGAGGCCGACACCGCGGCGAAGCAACTGCTGGCGATCGGCGGGTTGATCCTGGTAGTGGTCCTGGGGGCCTTCTGGTGGCTCAATCGTCGACTGATCGTGTTGCCCCTCAATGCCTTCATCACCCGCCTGGCGGGCACCAGCCGCAGCACCGCGACCAGCAGCAGCGAGATCGGCGCGGCCAGCGACAGTCTGGCGCGTTCGGCCACCCAGCAGGCGGCGGCCATCGAAGAGACCAGCGCCTCGGTCGAGGAACTGGCGACCACCGTCAAGACCACCGCCGCAAGCAGCCAACAGGCTCAGGAACTTGCCGGCCAAGCCAATGGCGCCGCCGAACGCGGCCAGCAGGCCATGATCCGCTTGGCCACTGCGGTGGCTGAGATTAAGGCTAACGCCGACCGCACCGGCAAGATCGTCAAGACCATCGACGAGATCGCCTTCCAGACCAATCTGCTGGCCCTGAACGCGGCGGTCGAGGCCGCCCGTGCCGGCGATGCTGGCAAAGGCTTTGCCGTGGTGGCCGAGGAAGTCCGGGCCCTGGCCGGTCGTGCTGGTGAGGCCGCCCGCACCAGTGCCGAGCTGATCGAAGCGAGCATGCGCTCAAGCGACGCCGCGGTCGGCCTGGGCAAGGATGCCGCCGATGTCATCACCCAGTTGGCCAGTGCCAGTGCAAAGGTGGCGGAGCTGGCCAGCTCGATCGCCATCTCGACCCGCGAGCAGGACTCCGGCCTGGGACAGATCGCCAAGGCCATGCAGGAGATGGACAAGAGCACGCAGGGCACCGCCGCCAGCGCGGAAGAGAACAGCGCCACCAGCCAGGCCCTGGGCCAGCAGGTGGCCGAGCTGGACAGCTTGGTAGCGGAACTGGCCAAACTTGTCGGGGCCCAGGGAATTGGGCAGGTGACGGCCGCACCCCCGGCGACCCAGCGCAGCCTGCCTCGCCAAGTCAGCAGTACGCAGACGAAGTCGCCGGGCGGGCACCGGACCGGGCAGGCCGATGACCTGTCGAAGTTCTAAGGCACGCCATGGCCGCGCCCATCGTTGATCCTGTGGCCAGCATCATGGCCTTGGCCTTCCGCCTTGCCGGCATCCGGCTGGACGAGGGCAAGCGCGTGCTGGTGGAATCGCGGCTGGGCAAGCGGCTCCGGCAGCTTGGCCTGAGCATGGCCGATTACGCGCTGATGGTGGAGTCCAACGCCGATGAGCAGGTCATCCTCATCGATCAGCTCACCACCAATCACACTGCTTGGTTCCGCGAGGCCGATCACTTTGCGGATTTTGAGAAACGGGTCTTGCCCGCGATCAAGGCCCGACAGGCGGGCGTGCAGCGGCCACGCCTGCGTATGTGGTGCGCCGCCGCCGCCACCGGTGAAGAGCCCTGGACCATCGCCCTGTGCTTGGCCCGTACCCTGACCTTGGCCAACTGGGATGCGGCGCTGTTGGCCACCGACATCTCGACCAAGGCCTTGGATAAAGCCAGGGCCGGACGCTATGGCGAGGCCCGGGTGGAAAGCTTGACCCCGGCCGACCGGCAGCTGGCCCTGACCGTTGCCGAACCGGGTCCGCCGCGGGTCTATGCGGTGGCCGAGGCCTTGCGCAAGGTCGTCACCTTCGCCCGCTTGAACCTGATGGAGGACTGGCCGATGCGTGGGCCCTTTGACGTCATCTTCTGCCGCAATGTCATGATCTATTTCGATCGCCCGACCCAAGAGCGTCTGGTCAACCGCATGGCCGCCTTGCTGGCGCCGGGTGGGACCCTGTACGTCGGCCACGCCGAAAGCCTGTCGTCGATCCGTCATCCCCTGCGCACCCTGGGACCGGCCACCTATGCAGCGTGAAGTCATGTCCAAGGACGCCGTACGCACGGTGATCGGCATCGGTGGCCTGGCGGGGCGCCGTGGTGGCACCATCGTTACCCATGCCCTGGGCAGTTGCCTGGGCCTGTGCGCCATCGATCGCACCGCCCATGTCGGCGCGATGATCCACAGCCAATTGCCGGTGTCGGCGAAAAATCCCCAGCGGGCGGCCGAGAATCCTGCGTTGTTCACGGATTTGGCCCTGGGCCTAGTGCTGGCCGAGGCCGAGCGCGAGGGCGCCGACCGGCGTCGTCTGCGCTTGTGCCTGGCGGGCGGCGCCAACGTCAATGCCGTCTGCAACGACCTCTTCAATATCGCCAAGCAGAACCTGACGGTCATGCGCAAGGTGCTGTGGCAGGCGAGCATGTTGTTGGATGCCGAAGACACGGGCGGAACTGCGCCACGGACCGTGTTCATGAATCTTGACACCGGTGTCATCACCATCGAAAGCACTGGTAAGAGGACGCAGCTATGAGTCTTGAACCCCTCGCCGTTTTGGTGGTGGACGACAACCGCATCATCCGCGACATGGTGGCGCGCGCCGTGGCCATGTCGGGTCTGCCCACCGCCAAGGTCGATCAGGCTGCCGATGGCCGTCAGGCCTTGTTCATGCTGGGTGCGGGGGCGTACCACCTGGTGATGCTCGACATCAACATGCCACTGATGAATGGCGAGCAGCTGCTGACCGCAATGCGGGCCGAGCCGCGCTATGCAGGGATGATGGTGGTGGTGGTGTCGACCGAGTCGTCGCCGGCCCGCATCGCCCGCTTACGCGCCCTGGGTGCCGAATTCATTCACAAGCCGTTCCGCCCCGAGGAACTGGTCGCCGCCGTTCAACGCCTGGTCGCGGGAAGGATCCCCACATGAGCACCTGTGCATCTTTCCTGGCCACGACGGTGGAAGTGGTCGAAAGCCTGGGCTTCCTTACTGCCATGGGCGAGGCCGTACCGCTGTCACCGGTCGATCAGGCGGTGACCGTGGTGGTCGACTTCAGCGGCCATCGCCGTGGCCAGGTCATCGTCGCGACCTCGGGCGCGGCCCTGGGCGCTGAGCTGGCGCGCAACATGCTGGGCATGGGCCCCAGTGATCAGCCTGGTCCGGATGATGCGGTCGAGGCGGTGAAGGAACTGGCCAACGTGCTGGCCGGTAACCTGCTGCCGACCTTGCTCGGCGTCGATGGTGAATACTGCCTGGAAGCCCCATGCCCGGTCCCAGCCATGGAACTGACCGGCGATCACGTCTGCGGGATTGAGCTGATGGAAGGCCAAGTCGCGGTGGTGGTGCGGGCCGTGGCGGGCTGAGGATGGACTGTTGTTGAGGGGACGAGGCCGACGTCATCGGCTGGTCGTCCCGCACCCATCACTCGTCGGATGAGTACTGGGCAAGCACCTGATGCAGATGCCCGTTCGCCGCGGTCAGGGCAGCTTCCGCCCAGTCCCGTGGCGCTTCCATCACATACATGGCCACCGCAGTTTTCACCGACCATTGGGCCTCGTCGAGCAGTTCGAAGCAATCCGGCCGGGGCAGGCCGGTCAGCTCCGCCACGATGCGCGCCGCGCGGTCCTGCAACTTGGTGTTGCTAGCGCGGACATCGACCATCAGGTTTTCGTGCACTTTGCCTGAGCGCACCATCAAGGCAGTGCTGATGGTGTTCAGGGCCAGCTTGGTGGCGGTGCCCGCCTTCAGCCGGGTGGAGCCAGTCACCACCTCTGGTCCGGTGGCCAGCACGATGAGGTGGTCCGTACCTGGCGGTTGCGGCACCGGGGCGCAGGAGATCAGCGCGGTCAGCGGACGGGCTTCGGATTCGCGGGCTGCGGCCCAGGCCAGCGCGCCAAGCACATACGGGGTGGTGCCGCCGGCGGCGATGCCGACTAACAGATCGTTGGCCGTCAAGCTCAGGGCGGTCAGTTCGGGAACGGCGCCGTGGGGTTCGTCTTCTTTGCCTTCACTGCTGCGTCGCAAGGAACCATCGCCGCCGGCAATGATGCCGATGACCCGGTCCGGTGGCGCTTGGAAGGTGGGCGGGATCTCGCTGGCATCCAAAACGGCCAGCCGGCCCGAGGTGCCCGCGCCCAGGTAGATCAGGCGTCCGCCGCGTAGGAAGCGCGGTTCGGCGGCGAATAAAAACGCGGTGAGTGCTGATTGCGCTGCGCGCATGGCGCTTGCGACTTCGTCTAGGGATGCGGTGAAGACGTCCACCAAGCCGGACATGTCCAGCGCATGCAGATTCATGCTGCCGGGGTGGCGTTGTTCGGTGAGGATGTTGCTGCGGTTGGGGGGCAGGTTAGGTGGAGATGGGGGTGAGGGGGGAGGATTGCCACTAGGCGAGCTGGAGCTCGCCTCTCCCAAGGGATCTCG
>JBBQTJ010000107.1:0-10171 GCA_038213315.1 Planctomycetota bacterium | reverse complement strand
TGATCGCGCACTGACCCAGGCAACGCCTTGCGGCGCCCGGCCCATGGGGTCGGGCGCCGTCCCGCTTGCACGTCCGATTCACGAGGTACCCGCCATGCGCGACATCGCAAAACCGAACAAGCTACCCGTTACCGTGCTCTCCGGCTTTCTGGGGGCCGGCAAGACGACGCTGCTCAACCACATCCTCAACAATCGCGAGGGCCGGCGCGTCGCGGTCATCGTCAACGACATGAGCGAGGTCAACATCGACGCCGAGTTGGTCCGCGACGGCGGCGCCAATCTCAGCCGGACCGATGAGAAGCTCATCGAGATGTCGAATGGCTGCATCTGCTGCACCCTGCGAGAGGACCTGTTGATCGAGGTCGGTAAGTTGGCCAGCGAGGGTCGCTTCGACTACCTGCTGATCGAGTCTACCGGCATCAGCGAGCCCCTGCCAGTGGCCGAAACCTTCACGTTTACTGATGAACACGGCAAGAGTCTGGGCGAGGTCGCCCGCCTCGACACCATGGTCACGGTGGTCGATGCACGCAGCTTTCTCGACGACTACACTTCGACCCAGGATCTCAGGGATCGCGGGCTGGCGATGGGCGATGACGACCAGCGCAATATCACCGATCTGCTATTGGATCAGGTCGAGTTCGCCGACGTGCTGATTCTTAACAAGACCGATCTGGTTTCAGCGCCCGAACGCGCGCGATTGGAGGCCATCTTGCGGGCCCTGAATCCTCAGGCCCAGCTGGTCAGAGCCGATCACGGCTGCGTCCCCTTAGGCACCATACTCGACACCGGGCTGTTCGACTTGGAGCGCGCCAAGCAGGCACCTGGGTGGCTGAAGAAGCTGCGTGGCGATGAGGTCCCGGAATCCGAGGAATTCGGTATTTCTTCCTTCGTCTATCGTGCCCGTCGGCCATTCCATCCGAAGCGGTTCCTCGAGGTGTTCACCTCGCCCGTCGCCAATGGGCTCATACGCGCCAAGGGGTTCCTGTGGATCGCCACGCGACCCAATCAAGCCGCAATTTTCCATCAAGCGGGCAAGCAGATGAGCCTGTCGGCGGGGTCGCAATGGTGGGCACTGGTCCCTCAGGACCAGTGGCCCAAAGATGAAGCCGTGGTGGCAGAGATCCGCAAACATTGGGACACGCAGTATGGCGATATCGGCACTGAGTTGGTCCTGATAGGCCTCAAGCTGCCCAAAAAAGATCTGACTGATGCATTGAACGCTTGCCTGCTCAGCGATCGGGAGATGAAGGGCGGCGAACCGCGCTGGGCGCGGCTTGAGGACCCCTGGCCGGCATGGCCCCAGCCATCGTCCGACCCGGCCCAAACGCCATGACCGCCGCGTCATTCCCGTCATGGCCCGTCTCGGCCTGCCTTCGGTCAGGCCGAGTGGCGTTTGGCTTGCCCGCACCAGCCCCGCCGCCACGCATCGCAGTGACATGGCCAGCAGCCGGCATGCGTCGACAGCGTTTGGGATTCGGGGTCTACGCACCGTCGTTTCGCGCTCAGGCCCTGAATCGTGAGACGCCCATGCTGATCCGACTCGAAATCATCACGCCATCCCCCTCAGGAGATTCACCATGAAAGTCGCGTACGTATTCACCACCAACATGTCCACCACGTTTAAGCTTGCGAACATGATTCTTCCGCAGCTTGAGCAGAACCTTCACGGTGCTGAGGTCGTTGGTATGATGTTCTTCGACGACAATATCTTCTGCCTTCGGCAGGGCGACCCGGTCGGTGAGCGTCTCGCCAAAGTTGCGCAGCAGCAAGGCATGCTGCTTATGGTCTGCGATCAGTGTGCAGTTAGGCGCAACCTCGCCGACGGCTCTTTCGAGATGTGTGGAAGTGGACAGGTGAAGGCCAAGGGGTTGGTCGACGGCGTAGTCGCGGGTTGTTTCCCTCAGCTCTACAAAGCACTAGCCAGCGCCCAGGTTGACCAAGTGATCTCGCTCTGATGTCTTCATTTTCCGACCTTCCCGTACTGGTTCCTGACGGAGCTATTCTCGATTCCCTCCACTGGGGTCGCGATGGGCTTCTGCCGGTGATCAGCATTGCCGATCATGATGGGGCCGTGCTAATGGCGGCATACGTCAATCGAACGGCCTTCAAGCAGACGCTGGCGACGGGCTGGGCCACCTACTGGTCGCGCAGCCGGAATGCCCTGTGGATAAAAGGCGAGACCAGTGGCCATCGTCAGCGTATCGTCGAGGTGCGCTGCGACTGCGATGGTGATCATCTGCTCTATCGCGTGAGGTCGAATGGACCGGCATGCCATACCGGTCGTCGATCCTGCTTCAGTTGGCTGATATCGTCGTCTGGCGGCGCCCGATGCGATCAGCCCATCCTCCCTTCGGCACGCTCGTCACCAGTCGCTGCGAGCACGGCATCGTCACGTGAGTGATCGCAAACCCACGCGACATAGACTTGCCACGGCGGGCGATCGTCTTCGTCACGCCCAGATCCTGGTGTGCAACGGAGGTTGCTGCGGAATACCAGATAATCGTGGTTCCGCCGTTGTCCCCATCGCCCGTATGCGGGCCTGCTGGAAGGAACGAAAATTGACTCCGCAAGTCTCGTTGGCGGTGACCACCTGTCTTGGTCCCTGTGATGTCGCCAATGTTGCCTGCATCGTGTCAAGCAAAGGGTCTGCCTGGTTAGGTAGGCTCGGTGACGATGACTACGATCGACTGGCCGAATGGGCCGGACTTTGCCGCGATGGGTTGGTGGACCTGCCTGAACACTTGGCGGCGAAGGTCTTCATTCGCTGGCGGAGTTGACGGATGATCCACTGTGGTCTCACCTCAGGATGCCGACGGCCTTTTGCCTCTGATTATTCACGCAGCGGCGCTTGATGCGAGTGGCTGAGCTATAATCATATGCAACTTGATTGCATTTTGTAATAAATCTGGAGGCTCTAACACTTGGAGCCCAAAAAATGTCCGATCCGCAGCGAATCCCGATCACCGTCCTCACCGGCTTCCTGGGCGCGGGCAAGACCACGTTGCTGAACCGTCTGCTTACCGAGCAGCATGGCCAGCGCATCGCCGTGATCGAGAACGAGTTCGGGGAGGTCGGCATCGACCATCACCTTGTGGTCCGGGCCGATGAGGAGATATTCGAGATGAACAACGGCTGCATCTGCTGCACGGTACGCGGCGATCTGATCCGAATTTTGGGGAATCTCCTGAAGCGTCGCGACCGCTTCGACCGCATCATGATCGAGACCACCGGTATGGCAGACCCCGGGCCCGTGGCTCAGACTTTTCTGGTCGACCCAGAGATCGCGGCGAACACCGTACTTGATGGCATCATCACCGTGGTTGATGCCGCCCACGTGATCCGACACCTTGATGACGGCTCTGACGAGAGCCGGAGCCAGATCGCCTTCGCCGATGTCATTATTTTGAACAAATGCGATGTTGTTGCAGATGCATCAATGGCTGAGGTGGAACAACGCATTCGCGGCATCAACGGGGTAGCCAAGCTGCACCGGGCGGTGCGCTGTGATGTCGACCTGGCGTCCATGCTCGACATCGGCGGCTTCGACCTTGACCGCGCCCTACGTGATCGCCCTGATTTTCTGCTGGCCGAGCGCGGCTACGAATGGCTGGGCGTCCTCGATCACGATGGCGCAGAGGCCTTGGTGACGATCGCGCCGGGCCCCGACGTGGGCATCGCCCTGGCCCTGATCCCCATCGCCGATCCCCGCGAGGCCGATGCCGCGGCGACGCAGGCGTTCTTCCAGCGGCCTGTCGCGGAGGAAGAGGGCGTTCTGCGTCCAGGCATGGTCCCCCGGTACTTTCAAATCGCGGCCCCGACCCGCCTGCGGGTGCTGGCGCCACCGGGGCTGTATGCCCTGGCGACCCAGCATGAGCCGGGCGAGTTCGCGATGGATCTGGCTGGACTGGCGATTACGCGCGAACAGCGCTTCGCCGCCGGCCACGAGCACGACGACCGGGTCGGCTCCATCGGCATCGAACGCCCCGGCCCCGTCGATGGCAACCGCTTCAATGCCTGGTTATCCAGCCTGGTGCAGGAGCGGGGTCAGGACCTCTACCGCAGCAAAGGCATCCTCAATCTTGCGGGCGAGGACAATCGCTTCGTCTTCCATGGCGTGCACATGCTGCTGGAAGGACGGCGCGACCGTCCCTGGGGGGAGGGCGAGGAGCGGCTCAACCGCTTGGTCTTCATCGGTCGTGATCTCGACCGCACGACCCTGACGGAGGGCTTCTCGGCATGCCTCGTTTGACCGTACCCGATCCCTTGCGGATCATGCAGACGGCCGATCTTGACGATCACATCGTCGCCCTGCACTGGAGCGCCAACGGCGCCCGTTTGCTGGCCGCCTCGGTATCGGGACCGCTCGTCGTGCTCGACCCCGGTGGGGCGGCTGCGCTCCGTGTGGCTGGCCATGCCCAGGGCACCTGCAGCGCAGTTTGGCTGACGGACGACGTGCTCGCCAGCGGCGGCCAGGATGGCGAGGTACGCTGGTGGGATGGGCGCACCGGGGAATTGGTGCGGGCCAACCCGGGAGGTTCTGCCTGGGTCGAGCATCTCGCGGTAGGGGTGGACGGCACCCTTGCCTCTGCGGCGGGCCGTACCATCCGCACGTGGGATCCTATGGGACGGCAATTGCGGGAGTGGACCCCACGGCCCAGCACGGTGGCCGGCCTGCAGTGGCATCCCCAAGGGCACGACCTTGCGGCCAGCCATTATGGCGGCGTCAGCCTGCTGCGGGACGATGGGGACGAGCGTCTATTACCCTGGAAGGGATCGCAGCTGTGCGTGGCGTGGAGCCCGAACGGCAACTGGTTGGCCGCATCCACGCAGGACCGGGCCGTGCATCTGTGGCGACTGCGTGATGGCGTCGACTGCGAGATGGGCGGCTTCCCGAACACGGTCACCGGCCTGGCCTGGAACCACCGGGGCACGGCCTTGGCTAGCGCTGGCGGCAGCGACATCCAATTTTGGGACTGCACGCCTCCGGGCCCCATGGGCCGACCCGCCTGGAGCACCGCAGAGCCCTGGGCGCACGCTGAACCCATCACCGCCCTGGCCCTTAATCCGCGCTCGACCTGCTTGGCATCAGGTGATCGCGACGGGGCCCTGATCCTGTGGCGGGTGCATCTTTCCGACGGCGGCACCACGCCGATCGCCCGCTGGCAGGCGCCAAACGGCATCGCCGCTCTGGCCTGGAGCCCCGATGGCAAAGCCCTGGCCGTGGCAAGCACGCATGGGCGGATCGTCATCCTATCGGTGGCCAGCGCATGAGTACGGCAGCGTCCCGGGGTCTTCTTCTCAGCGTGTCGTCGGTCGGAATCGGACTGGCCGTTGCCGTTGGGGCCGTGGGGTGGTGGTCGCCCGATCCCGACCTACGCGGATGGAGCGCGATCGTCGGTGCATCCTTCCTGATCCCGGTATCCGCGTCCCTGTCTGAGTGGCTACTCGCCCAGGCACGCCGCGAGGCTGACCGCCTGCGCTCGCTTCCAGCATCCTCCGGGCGCTGGGGGGGTGATGATCTGCCCGCCCCGGACAGTGAGGCGGTGGTGCGCTATGCCGCGGGTTGGCCCCAGGCGTTGGCTGCGGCCGGACCAGCCATGCTCGCCCTGGCGCTGCTAGCGCTGATCCGCCCGGCCGGCGGGGGGCCAACCCTTGAGCTGGTGCCTGCGCTCATTGCCCTGGCGCTGCTGTTCCCGCTCGTCGTGGTGGAGCGGCTGGTTGCCGAGTCCACCATCGAAGCCCTACCTGATCGGGAGGCCCTGGTGCGGCTGCTGCGGGTTCCCAGCGCCGTCACGGCGATAGCCGGGCTCGCTCTGCTCGCGGCCAGCATGGGCTGGCCCATGGCCTGGTATGCCCAGTGGCCGACAGCCGTCCTGGTCGGTCTGATCGCCGCGGAGATGGTCGGGCGCGCCCTCCTGCATCTCTGGCTGCCCCGGGCCGAGCTGCGCTCGTGCAGCGACAGCTTGATCGCGGGGGTCCTATTGGCCCGGCTCAATCCTTTCATCGTGGTTATCACAGGACTCCGCGACCGTTGTGGCATCGATCTGGCGAAGAGTTGGTCTGCCCAGGTGGTCGCGCGGGCATTCCCGGGGGTGACGCTGCTGCTGGTGGTGTGCGGGTGGCTGCTCACCGGGGTCAGCGTGGTGCCGCTGGGTTCGCGGATGGTCCTTGAAGGGGGGAGGTGCTTCGCGTGCTGGGGGCGGGCACGCACGTGCATGCGCCGTGGCCGTTCGCCAGCCGCCTCAGCCTTGATGACGGTCGCATCCACGAAACCGTTCTGGGCGATCCTGAGAGTCTGATGCCGGCGCTTCCGGCGCAGGCTACACCTTCCGCTGCCTACGATCGCCTTTGGGATGCAGCTCATCCGGCCGAGGCCGTCTTCGTCGTTGCTGCGCGCAGCGCTGCGGGTGCCGGACAGGGATTCCGGGTGGTTGCCGGGGACGTGCGGGTTCAATGGCATATTGGCGAAAGCGATGCGGATGCGATCGCCCTGGTAGGCCACCTCACCGAACCCGAGGTGCTGGTGGCGCGGACCGCCCGCCGTGCGTTAGCCACAACGTTCGCTCAGAAATCCATGGAAGCCCTCATGGCAGAGGATCGCGATCAGATCGGATCATTTTTGCGAACCCGGATCCAGGCCGACCTCGATCGCTTGGCAGGTGACAGCGGGCTTGAAGTCATGGCGGTGATCGTCGCTGCACTCCATCCGCCCGTGGGCGCGGCGGCTGCCTACCACCGAGTGCAGAGCGCTGAGATAGAAGCCCGTGCCGCCGTCGCACGCAGCCGCGGCGAGGCCTCCCGGAAGACCTCGGTGGCTGAGGTAGATGCCGTACATCGCGTCGCTGCGGCACAGGCGACAGCCTATGAGACGAGCGCCAAGGCCCGGGGCGACGCCCTGCGCTTCGCCGCCGATCACCGGGCCTGGGCTGCGAATCGCGAGGCAATGGCGACCGAACGTTGGCTTGATGCCGTCCGCGATGGCCTGATCGGCAAGCCCGTCCTCGTGCTCGACCACCGCCTCGACCTCGGCGAGGTTCCCGTGCTCGATCTTCGTTCTTCCACTCCGGAGCGTCGTCCATGAGCGAGTCCTCCTCTTCCCGTCAGCCTGCTGGTTGGCGCTATTGGCAACGGTGGGGGGCGGCCTTGGCGGTGGTGGCCTTGGCCATCCTGGCGGCAGGCGCCCTGCCGGTGAGGCACGGCGAAGCTGCTGTGGTCACCCGCCTGGGTGCGCCCCAGCGCGTCGTCACCCGTCCGGGGTTGGCCTGGATCCTCCCCGCACCCATCGAGCGCGCCCAGCGCATCGACTGCCGATTGCGCAGCACCGCGACGGGCAAGCACGGTGTTTTGACCAAGGACGGGTTGAGCCTGGTGGTGCAGGCCTGGGTGGCTTGGCGGGTGGCCCCGGACGGGGAGGTCGTGCTCCGCTTCGTCCGCGCCACCGGCGGCGATGGCGACACTGCGGCAAACCAATTGCGAACCCTGCTCAATTCGGCCCTGGAGACGGTGACCGGGCGCTTCGCCATGTCCGATCTGGTCACTACCGATCCCAGCGCTGTCCGCAGCGCCGAATACGAGTCGGCATTGATGGAACGGGTGGCTTCGGCCGCTGAGGGGACGCTGGGGGTCGAGATCATCCAGGTCGGCATCGAGCGGCTCCTTCTGCCCGAGGCCACCCTCACGGCCACCGTCATCCGCATGTCCGAGGAACGCCGGGTAGCCGCAGAAGAGCGCTCGGCTTCAGGGCGCCGGGCAGCCGGCGAAATCCTGGCCACGGCAGACAAGGAGGCGCGCATCGCCAAGGCGTCGGCAGAGCAGGATGCCGCCGCTATCGAGGCCAATGCCAAGGCGGAGGCAGCAGGCATCTATGGCACTGCTCACGCCGTGGATCCCGAACTGTATGTCTGGCTGCGTTCGCTGGATGCCCTCGACGCGGCCCTGGCCGGCAATGCACGCTTGGTCCTGACCACTGATTCACCTCCCTTCCAGAGCTTGGTCATGCCTCCGCCCCAGCCGCGCGCGCGGGCTGCGCCATGAATGCGGATCGTGCCGTTGATCAGGCGGTGCGCCGGACGGCGGGCGTACTGGGCGCAGCTGCGGTGCTGGCCGCGGGATTGTGGCTCATATCCGGCATCGCGACCGTGGAACCCGGCAACCGGGCGGTGGTCCTGCGCTGGGGTGCGGTCGAGCGCGTGGTCGCTTCCGGCCTGATCCTGGCGTGGCCAAGACCCATCGAGACCATCGTGCGCATTCCCGGCGCTGAACGCACCCAGACCAGCGAGGTAGGCATTCTGGCTGCCCCCACGCCCACCCATATGGGCACCGCGGGATGCCTCACCGGTGATGCCGGTCTGGTCCATCTGGCCGGCTCGGTGGTATGGACGGTCGAGGATCCCATCGCATACATCACCATCACCCGTGATGGTGATGAGACCCGCGATCGTGGCCTGGAACGAGCTTTCGCGGCCAGCGCCATTGCGGTATGTGCCAGCCGCAACGTGGACGGGGTGCTGGTGGTCGGCAGCAGTGCGGGGGATGACCGCGCCGTGCAGTCGCGGGAACGGCTGCGTGGCGACCTGCTCGCGGGCCTGAATCAGCGCCTGAGTCAGCTGGGACTGGGCGTACGCGCCCAGCGGGTGGATCTGGCCGTGACCCTCCCCGAGGCAGCTCGCCCAGCCTTCGCTGAAGTTTTGACCGCTGCCCAGACGGCCGAGCGCACCGTGGCCGAGGCTCGTACGCAGGCCGAGCGTCAACGTCAGGACACGGTCCAATTCAGGGCCCAGCGCCTGGGACAGGCCAGCGCCTTCGCCCACGAACTGGTCAGCCGGGCCAAGGTAGCCACCGACAGCATCGCTGCCTTGGCCCAGGAGCACGATCCGGATCGGCAATACCTCCTCCGACAACGTCTCTGGTACGAGCGCCTGGAGGCCCTGCTGCGCAAGAGCGGTCAGGTCATCGCCATCCCCCGGAGCCGCCCCATGAAGCTCTGGCTGTCGGGGAACTCGCCATGAAGGCTTCCGCGGTACACCACCATCGCTCGACCCATGATCAGGTCCTGTTGTCCCGACGCGAACGCTGGGTGCTGAGTGGGCGCATGATCGCCGCCATGATTGCCGCGGGACTTCTGATCCTGGCCGGCATGGTCCGCTGGCTGCGGCCCCAGGAGGCGGAGCTGGCGCAGTTCGTCGCAACGGTGGCAGCGCTGCTGGTCAGCGTACCCGTTCTGGCTGCGGCCCTACGCTCGCTGCGTTCGCCGAGTCTCGATGGCACCACCGATCTGCTCGTCGCCACCGCCCTGATCGCGGCCTGGGTGGTCGGGGACCTGGAGACCGCCGCCCTGGTCCCGCTGGCCATGGTCATCGGCCATGCCATCGAAGAGCGCAGCCTGCTTGGATCGCAGGAGGCGCTGGCGGCGCTGACCGATCTGACCCGGGGACAGGCGCGGCGTCTTGACGTGTCCGGCAGCGTGGAGGTGGTCGATGGCGACGACCTCGTTCCCGGCGACCGCATCGAGCTGAGGCCCGGCGACCGCTGTCCGGCTGACGGCACGGTCGAGGAGGGCCGCTCGTGCCTGGATACTGCCCCCATCACTGGCGAATCCGTGCCTCAGGACCTAGCCGTCGGGGATCGCGTGCTGGCCGGGGCTGTCAACCAGGGGGGAAAGCTGTTGGTCCGCATTGATCGCACCGGCACCACCACGGCCCTTGGCCGGGTGGTGGCTCTGATGCAGGACGCGGAGCGTTCCAAGCCGGTGGTCACGCGGCTGCTCGACCGCTTCGCTGGAGCCACCTCCTGCTGGTGGTCCTGGCCGCCGGACTGCTCGGGTTTGCCACCGGGTCGGCGCTTGAGCGCTTCTTAGCTCTACAGCGCGGGCTATCCCAACCTAAACGACGATTGAGGTAAGTGGTCGGCGATGAGCAGGTGACCGCTTGGGGGTTCGCGGGCACGGCCCATTCACCATCAGGGTGAGACGTGGTGGTCGGTGTGAATCATCAGCAACCAGCGTGCATCAGGTGGTGGTCAACCGCCCACGGCCGTTTCCAGGGTAGTAGCTGACGGCTAGGCTAGGCTGCGGCTTCCCGGCCACCCGGCGTGGGCATAATGGCAGTATGGCTTCCCGTGCCCGCGCAGTGATCGAGAACGTTCCTGGCAAGGTCTTCGTCGATGCCACCTG
>JBBQTJ010000106.1:0-10206 GCA_038213315.1 Planctomycetota bacterium | reverse complement strand
GCGGGCGGATGGCGATTGGTCAAGCCTCCCTGCTGACAACCTGCCCAGCCCCCTGCGGCCCGTGACCAATAAGGAAATTCGCCATGCCGAGATGCTGCACATGGCGAGCAATTCTTACGGACTGGACGCCGGCATTCCGCCAAATGCCACGGTGACCGGTTCAGCCACGAGTGGGTGGGAGTTGCGCACGGTAACGAGTCGCTCGGAAAATGGATCCAGGGGACAGTCGATGTCCTTCACAGCAACTGGCGCAGGGGCCGATCACGTCTGCACATGGTTTGGTTGCGGTCGCGCCGCACCCGCTCGCCCCACGAGCATCCCCCGCATGCCCACCGATCCAGGGTGACCGGTGCGTGGGCGCTGGGACAACTCGTTATACCTTGGCCGCGAAATCCGGTACCCGCGCGCTCATCCACGTGAAATCGAGGTAACTGTAGATCGACTTCTCGAACGTCGAGACGCCCTTGGCCTTGGTTGGGATGCGGCCCAGGATCGAGAACAACCCGGCCAGTTCAGCCGAACCGAGGTGGCAGAGCACGTCGCGGCCCTTGGAGTTGTCGAAGACCACGAAGAAGGGCGCGGCGGTCCGCAAGCCACAGCGCAGAAAAGCTGCATTGCGCAGCTTCTGTTGCACACGAATGGACAGTGCGACACAGCTGTTGCCCGGTATGCTGCAAGAGTGCACGACCTGCCCCCCCGGAACGACGGCCCGCTGGACGCTGGACAGGTCTTCATGGCCCAAGATCCATGGAGCGAACGCCTGGGCGCCCTCCTCGGGGTGCTGGACCCCACTGTGAATCCACGGCAGGCCATCGAGCGCGCGTATCAGGTTGTCCAGCCCTGGCAGGCCATCGTTGGCGTATGGTTCCATGCCCGCCCTGGCCACTTCATCCCGCCCGGCATCAGCGCTGCCGGTCAGGCCATCCCCGATGCCGAGGACCTGGTGGCGGCCTGCGGCCCCCGCTCTGCCCCGTTGCTGGGTGCGGCCGCCCCCACTGTCGGCCGTCTGGTGCGGGACGGCAATGTCACCATCGCCGAGATCCTGGTCACCCACCACGACCAGAGTGAGGCCGCCACCATCCTTGCCGACGTCCTCGCCCGCTGGTGCACCGACCGCCTGCGCGTCCAGCTCGAAGGCAGCGAGCTGGCGGAGGAGAACGCCCTGCTGCGCACTGCCCTGGCGCCGACCGTTGGGGAGCATGACATCCGCACGGTCAGCGGGGTCATGCAGGCGCTGATCCGCTCGGCCATCCGCGCCGCGGTCAGCACCGCCACCGTCCTCATCCAGGGTGAGACCGGCACCGGCAAGGAACTCCTCGCCCGCCTCATCCACAGCCGCAGCCCCCGGGCCTTGAAGCCGATGGTCGCGGTGAACATCGCCGCACTTGCCCCCTCCCTCCTCGAAAGCGAACTCTTTGGCCATGCCCGCGGCGCCTTCACCGGCGCCGACCAGGAGCGCCGCGGCCTTTTCGAGATCGCCGACGGCGGCACGCTCTTCCTGGATGAGATCGGCGAGCTGGGCCCAGAGGCCCAGGTGCGCCTGCTGCGCGTCCTGCAAGAGCGTACCCTGCACCGCGTTGGCGAGCACCGCGCCGTGCCGATCGACGTACGGGTGGTCGCCGCGACCCACCGCGACCTGCCGAAGGAGGTCGAGCGCGGCGCCTTCCGGGAGGACCTCTACTACCGCCTGAACGTGGTGAACCTGCATGTCCCGCCCCTGCGCCGCCGCACCGAGGACATCCCCCTGCTGGTCAGCCACTTCCTTGACCACTTCGGCCGCGAGAACCGCAAGCTGGTCGACCGCATCCCCCGCGAAGTCATGGAGCTGCTGTGCAGCTACCCCTGGCCGGGCAACATCCGCGAGTTGGAGAACTGCCTGCAACGGGCCGTGGTCCTGGCGGTGGGCCGCGACTTCACCCCCGACCTGGTGCCGGCTCCCATCCGCGCCTATGCCACCCGGCGGGACGACCCGCCCCAGCCCGCATCCGCCCCGCCACCAGCCATACCGACTCCGGAACTGGCTCTGCGCAGCGCGGTAGAGCGCTACCTCGCGGAGATCGGGGGCGACCTCACGCACCTCATCGAGCGGGTCGAGATCACCGCCATGTCCTGGGCCCTGATCCGCGAGCAGGGGGTGAAGTTGCATGCGGCGCGACGCCTGGGCATCAACCGGGTGACCCTGGACCGCAAGCTGCACGGCCTGGGCATGGCGGTAGAGCGCACCACCGTCCTGCGACCGGTGCAGGGCCCGGACTGAGCAACCCAGCCTTCAGACCGAGAGGTAGCGCGAGATACTCGCCTCGTCGACGCCGGCGCGTTGGTCCTCGCGGACGATCTCGCCGGACTCGATGACCAGGAAGCGGTCGGCCACAGCCAGCGCGAAGCTCAGCACCTGCTCGCTGACCACGATGGTCAGGTCGCGCTTGGCCTTGAGCTCGTTGAGCGTGCGGGCCAGCTCCTTGATGATGGAGGGCTGGATGCCCTCGGTGGGCTCGTCGAGGAGGAGGACTTTGGGACCCGAGACCAAGGCCCGGGCGATGGCGAGCTGCTGCTGCTGGCCGCCGGAGAGGTTGCCGCCCTTCCGGTGGCGAAACTCCCAAAGGATGGGGAAGGTCTCGTAGACCCAGGGCTCGATGCACTTGACCGCAGCCGTTTCGAGGCCGGTGCGGATGTTGTCCTCGACACTCAGGCCCGCGAAGATCTGCCGACCTTGGGGCACATAGCCCAGCCCCGCCTGCACACGCCGATAGCTGTCCAGGCCGCCAACCTCGGCGCCGCCCACGGTGATGGATCCGCGCCGGGGCCGCATGACGCCGATGAGGTTCTTCATCAGCGTCGACTTGCCCATGCCGTTGCGGCCCATGATGGCGAGGGTCTCATTGCGGTTCACCGAGAACGAGAGATCGCGGATGATGACGCTCTCCCCATAGGCGGCGGCAAGGTGCGAGACGTTTAGCATGGGGCCTCCGGGCGGGATGGGATCAGTGGCCAAGGTAGACCTCGATGACCTTGGGATCGTTCTCGATCGTATCCATGTCGCCCTCAGCCAGGATGCGGCCCTGGTGCATGACCGTGACCTTGTCGGCGATGCGGCGGACGAATTTCATGTCGTGCTCGATCACCACCGCCGAACGACCCTGGCAGATGCGCCGCAGCAGTTCGGCCGTCTGCTCGCGCTCGCGCACGCTCATGCCCGCCACCGGTTCGTCGAGGAGGAGGAGCTGGGGCTCGGCGATCAGCAGCATGCCGATCTCCAGCCACTGCTTCTGGCCGTGCGACAGGCGTTCGCCCTCTGTCTGCAGCAAGGCCTCAAGGTAGACCTCTTTGGCGACGGCATGGATGCGGTCGACCACGTCGCTGCTGCGGCGGAAGAAGATCGCGCCGATCGCGGTGCGGCCCCGGGGGAAGCTCAGCTCCAGGTTCTCGAAGACGGTCAGCTTGGGATAGATCGAAGGCGTCTGGAATTTCCGCACCACGCCCGCCTGCACGATCTTCTGCTCGGGCATGCGGGTCAGATCCTTATCCATGAAGGTGATCTTGCCCTCGGTCGCGCGGGTCCGGCCGCAGATCAGGTCCAGCAGGGTGGTCTTGCCGGCACCGTTGGGCCCGATGACCACGCGCAGCTCGTCCTTGGCGACGTAAAGGGTGACGCCGTTGACGGCCTTGATGCCGTCGAAGCTGACCGTCAGCTCTTCGAGCTCAAGGGCATAGTGGGGGTAGATCATGGCTTCGCTCCGCCCGTCACCGCTGACCCGGGCTCGCGCGCCCACTTGCTCTTGATCCGCCGCCACAGCGCCGGCGCCAGACGGTTGGGAATGCCGGCCAGCCCATCGGGGAAGAGCATGGTCACCAGGATGAAGATCGTCCCCATCAGAAAGTACCACAGGCCCGGGAACTGTTCGCTGAAGTAGGTGCGTCCCAGAGACACCGCCAAGGTGCCGTAAACGGCGCCAAGCAGGGACATGCGCCCGCCCACGGCGCAGAAGATGACCATGTAGATCGAGGGCTCGATGGTTACCAGCTTGGGCGACATGAAGCCGACATTCAGGACGAAGAAGGCGCCGCCCAGGGCCGACAGCACAGCTGCCATGCAGAAGGCCGTGGTCTTGAGGTTGGCTACGTCGTAGCCGCTGAAGCGCACCCGGTCCTCCATGTCGCGCACCGCCACCAGCAGGCGTCCAAATTTGGAAGACAGCAGCCAGCGACCAAGCAGGACGGCCAGCAGGACACCGCTTGCGGTCATGAAGTAGATGGTGGTCTGGGCTCCGCTGCTGCGGATGTCCCAGCCCAGCAGGGTGCGCAGATCGGTGATGCCATTGATGCCGCCGGTCCAACCCTGGCGGGTGACGAAGAGGATCTCCATCGTCCAGCACAGGGCCTGGGTGATGATCGCGAAGTAGACCCCGCCGACGCGGCGTTTGAACATCGCGGCCCCAACGATGTAGGCGATGATGGTCGGCACCACGAAGATCAGCAGCATGGTCAGCGGGAAGCTCTTGAAAGCGTACCAGAACCAGGGCAGTTCAGTGATCTGATTCCAGTCCATGAAGTCGGGCAGACCGACGGTGGACAAGGCCTTGTTCTGGTCGCTGGCCTCACTGGCGATGCTGCGCGCCGCCTCAAGCTTCAGGAAGGCCGCCAGGCAGTAGCCACCCAAGCCCCAGAAAAGCCCCTGACCGAGGCTGAGGATGCCGCCATGGCCCCAGCAGATCACTAGGCCGATGGCGACGAAGGCCATACTCAGGTACTTGCCCATCAGATTCAGGCGGAATGCATCCAGGCTGAGTGGGATCGCCACCAGCAGGATCAGCGCCAGGATAGCCAGACCCCAGGCGCCGCTACGGCCACCGAACAGGGTCGACAGGATTGACTGGTTCACGCGGGTGCTCCGGACGAGGGGCGGGGTCGGCGCAGGTTCACTTGCGGATCTTGCCCGCGACCAGCCCCTGGGGGCGGATCATCAGGAAGACCACCACCGCGAGCAGGACGAAAACCTTGGCGAGGACCCCCGAGAGGAAGAATTCCAGGATCGACTGGGCCTGGGCGATACCGAAGGCGGCGAGGATGGTGCCGACGATCGATCCGGCGCCGCCCAGTACGACCACCATGAAGGTGTCGACGATGTAGAGCGACCCTGCCGAGGGCGAGACCGAACCGATGGTGGTGAAGGCCGCACCCGCGACGCCGGCGATGCCGCAGCCCAGGGCGAAGGTCATGCGGTCGGCCATGCGGGTGTTGATGCCCACCGCTCCGGCCATGTCCCGGTTCATGGTGGTGGCCCGCACCCGCAGACCCATGCGGCTCTTGTGCATGTTCAGGATCACGGCGGCGGTCATGACGAGGGTGACGACAAGGAGAAACAGGCCGTTGATGGGGATGTCGACCCCCCCCATGGGCTGCCACGAGCCCATCAGCCACTCCGGCATGGTGACGCTGGTCTCCCGCGCGCCGAAGGATTGGCGGAAGGTCTCCTGCATGATCATGCTGAGACCCCAGGTGGCGAGGAGGGTGTCCAAGGGACGTTTGTAAAGGTGGCGGATGATAACCCATTCCACCAGCAGACCGACCACGCCGGCGACTACGAAGGCGGCCAGCACAGCGACAGGGAAATACCAGGCAAAGAGACCCGGGGCAAAGCGCTCGGCCAGGGTGCCGACTCCAACCGTGGTGTAGGCGCCCAGGGTGAGGAATTCGCCGTGGGCCATATTGATGACTTTCATCTGCCCGAAGATGATGGCGAGGCCAAGGGCCATGAGCAGGAAGACGCTGAACAGGCTCACACCTGCAAAGCCCTGCATGATGGTGATCTCCCTAATCTCGCTCCACGAGTAGCCGGCCACTGAGGCCAGGGCGATAACGGTGACGGCTTTGGTCAGCATGGGAACTCGCGGGTAGTGACGCGGACGGACGGAACGACCGCTGCGCCCGGCAGAGGTGCCGGGCGCAGCGCGTGCTCAGTTCACTTGTAGCCTTCGGGGAAGGGATTCGGCTCAATCAACTCGGACTCGGCGAGGATGTCGAACTGCCCGTCCGCGCGCATCTTGCCAATGCGGGCCTTCGACCACAGGTGGTGGTTGGCATGGATCTTCACGTACCCTTCGGGGGCCTCAGCGAATTCGATGCCGGGGCTGGCGGCGGCGATCTTGTCGATGTCGAAGCTGCCGCCCTTCTCGACCGCCTTCTTCCACAGCCACGGGCCAAGGTAGGCGGCCTGGGTGACGTCACCGATCACCGGCTTGTCGCCGTACTTGTCCTTGTACATCTCCTTGAAAGCCTCGACGAACTTCTTGTTGTTTTCGTTGGGCAGGCTCTGGAAGTACTTCATGCAGGCATAGAAGCCCTCAACATTCTCGCCGCCGATGCCGCGGATCTCATCCTCGGTGGTGCTGATGGTCAGCAGCATCTGCTTTTTGGCCTCCAGCGCCGGACCGGTGATGCCCGCCGCCTTGAGCTGCTTGTACCAGCTCACGTTCGACCCGCCCACCACGACCGAGTAGATCAAGTCGGGCTTGGCCAGCTTCACCTTGTTGATGAGCGAATTGAAGTTGGTGTGGCCGAGGGGGTAGTACTCTTCACCGACGACCTTGCAGTCCTTGAGGTGCTTCTCGATATGGATGCGGGCGATCTTGTTGGAGGTGCGCGGCCAGATGTAGTCCGAGCCGATCAGGAAAAAGGTCTTGGCGCCCTTCTCTTTGTGCGCCCAGTCCAGGCCCCAGAGGATCTGCTGGGTGGCTTCCTGGCCGGTGTAGATGACATTCTTCGAAGCTTCCAGGCCCTCGTAGAAGGTCGGATAATAGAGCATGCCATTCTCCCTCTCGAAGATCGGCAACACGGCCTTGCGCGAGGCCGAGGTCCAGCAGCCGAAGACGGTGCCGACCTTGTCTTTGATGAGGAGCTTCTTGGCCTTCTCGGCGAAGGTCGGCCAGTCTGAACCGCCGTCCTCCTGAATGATCTCGATCTTGCGGCCGAGCACACCGCCGAGGTCATTGATCTGCTTGATAGCGAGGCGCTCTGCCTCGACCGAGCCGGTCTCTGAGATGGCCATGGTGCCGGTGACCGAGTGGAGCTGGCCCACCGTCACCGTGGTGTCGGTGACGCGCAGGCCGGTGGTGCAGACGATGGCGGTTGGGAACTTGTCGAGGACCGGATTGACCCAGTCCGCGGCAAGCGCGGCGCAACTCGCGACGATGGCGAGCGCGGTGGCTCGCACCGTCGCAGAGCGCAGTCGTCCGGGAACGATTGAGTGGGGATGCATGGAGGCTCCTGGTGGTGGTTGGGGTTGGGCGCGGCGAGCTGATCAAGTGGTGGTGGCGCCCTGGCCATGTTCGATGACCCAGGGACGGGGCCCGGCATAGCTCTGGAACGTGGGTGCGGCGGGGGCGGCGCTGCCGTGCGTGCACGCGGCGGTGCAGGTGTGGCCACGGCCCGCCTTGCCTTTGAAGACCGGATGCTCGTCGAGGCGGCCGCGATGCTTGAGTGGCTCGTGCCGGCTGCGTTCGTTGCGGGCATGGGCTTTGGCCGTCCCCGCGCTGACCAGCGCAAGGCGCGGCAGCGAGGGGATGCGAGCGCAGACGGCGCGGCAGGTCGGACAATCCGCCGGCGCATCGCTTTGGGCGAACGGGCGCAGGTCCTGGAACGCGCCGTGGTCGGCGCAGGCGTACTCATAAACGGGCATGACGGCTCCGGGGGCTCGCCCGCAGGGCGAACGCGGTCAGGTGACGCAGTGTTGAGGGGAACGGTGGCTAAAGGACGCGGGCCAGATCGCTGCCGGGCGCGATGCCGGGTTTTGGCCCGGCATTGGTCGGCATCAGATCGAACTTGAAGATTTCAGTCGGAATGGCCAAGGTCGCGCAGGCGTTGGGGATGTCGACGATGCCACTGATGCGGCCCTCCACCGGGGCGGTGCCGAGGATGCCGTAGGCCTGAGCGCCGCTGTAACCGAACTTCTTCAGGTACTCGATAGCGTTGAGGCAGGCCATGCGATAGGCAACGTGCACGTCCAGGTAGTGCTGCTTGCCCGCCTCATCAACCGAGATGCCTTCGAACATCAGAAAGTTGGTGTAGCTGGGCGAGAGGGTGCTGGTCTTGAAGATGGGATTCTTGATGCCGTACATCGCCACGCCGTTCTTGATCACCTCAACGCGCAGCTCAAGATAGCCGGCCATTTCGATGGCGCCGCAGAAGGTGATCTCACCGTCGCCTTGGCTGAAGTGGATGTCCCCCATCGAGAGGCCACCGCCCTTCTGATAGACGGGGAAGTAGATGCAGGAGCCCTTGGTGAGGTTCTTGATGTCGCAGTTGCCACCGTGCTCCCGCGGCGGGACGGTGCGCGCGCCTTCCATCGCCGCAGCCTTCGCCTTGGCTGGATCCATGCGCCCCATGTGGGCGGTGGCCGGATAGGGCAGGGCGGCAAGGGGCGGGACCCGTCCCGGATCGGTGTCGAAGAGGGCCTTTTCGCGGGTGTTCCATTCCTTCAGCAGTTTGGCGTCGGGCAGGCAACCGATCAGGCCGGGGTGCATGATGCCGGCGAACTCCACACCCGGGATGTGGCGGCTGTTGGCGTAGATGCCGCTGAAGTTCCAGCAGGCCTTGCGGGCCTCGGGGTAGTGCTCGGTGAGGAATCCGCCGCCGTTCTCCTTGGCGAACAATCCGGTGAAGCCCCAGTCGAAGTCGGGCAGCACGCCCACGTCAAGGATGTCGACCTTGAGCAGGTCGCCCGGCTCGGCGCCGACCACCCCGATGGGGCCCGTGAGGTAGTGGACCTTGCTCAGGTCGACCACCTTGATGTCCATGGCGTTGTCGTCGTTCTTAATCTGCCCGCCGGTCCAATCCACGCACTCGACCCGGAATTCGTCCCCGGGTTTGACCCACGCGACCATGGGGATGTCGGGGTGCCAGCGATTGTGGAGAACGTCCTGGGTTTCTGGCTTGGCCTTGATGTCGACCTTCAGCAGCGTCTTCATGAGGGATGCTCCGCGGTGATCTGGTGGTGATCGGACTCGCGAAACTGCATGCATCGATCGTGCCAGCTGTTCCGGCACGTGGATTGATGCCCGATGATGACATTCGTGCCTGACCGCTCTTGATTCTTGTACGCGCTGCGACGTTTCAGCAGCACTGTGACCGTTTTTGCAACTGAGCTGGGAACGGGCTACGGCGGCGGGCCCTCTGCCAGGCGCCCGCTGCCGATGGCGTCAGACCTTCGTGGCGTAAGCCTTGATCCGTTCGCCGAAAACCATCGCTGTCTCAAGGTCCGGAGCGGCCACGTGGCCGGGCTTGCCGTCCACCTGGGCCATCAGGCCGCTGTGGCTGCCCAGGCGGTTGAGGGCGAGATCGTAGGGCGTGCCGGTCATCCACTGGGCGATGAGCTCTTGGCCGATCCACAGCATGCCGTGCTGCATGGCCAGGGTGAAGAGATACTGGATGGTCACCGACTTGTCGCCGCTGGGACTGCCGCTGGTGGTGAAGCCGGCAGAGAGTTTGCCCGACCACTTGCGACCGAACCAACGCTCACTGGTGGCGTCGGCGAAGGCTTTGAATTGGGCGGCGGGTCCGCCCATGTAGGTGGGGGCGCCGAAGACGATGGCGTCGGCAGCGTCAAGCCTGGCCAGGTAGCCGTCATCCTTGAAGCGACCTTCCACGATCTGGCTGCCGGTGATGGGCATGAGCGTCCCGCCGGCGGCGCGGGCAATGGTCTCGGCCACCAACTTGGTGGTGCCGGTGCCGGAGAAGTAGATGATGGCGATGCTGGTCATAGGGCTGTCCTGGAGAGAGGTTATGGCATGGTGATCCATGCACAGATGCAGCCTCTACGCATACCGACCAGGATTGGACGTGGCCGATCAGGCCACTTACAAACCGCGGGTTCCCGTTCCCCGGCCCAGTCTTACTCACCCCTTCACGGCGAAGTCCGGTACCCGCGCGCTCATCTGCGTGAAGTCGAGGTACTTGTAGATCGACTTCTCGAACGGCGAGACGCACTTGGCCATGTACTCGAGATACTCGGCCTTGGTCGGGATGCGGCCCAGGATCGAGATCACCCCGGCCAACTCAGCCGAGCCCAGATAGCAGAGCGCGTCACGGCCCATGCGATTGTCGAAATTGCGGGTCGAGGTCGAAAAGATCACCGCCCCAGGACGAGCGCGAGCCTGGTTGCCCATGCACAGCGAGCAGCCGGGGATTTCACGCCGCGCGCCGATCTTGCCG
>JBBQTJ010000105.1:0-10264 GCA_038213315.1 Planctomycetota bacterium | reverse complement strand
CAGGCTACGTGGATGCACACCAGTCATCCGCTGCTGCCTACGTTCACCTTGGTCTGCGGCCGGCAGCGGGTGGTGGTGGCGGATCCGCGGCCGGATCCCTTGGCCCTGGGTGCGCGCTACTGCCACGGCGGCTACGTTCTTGAGTGGTGGCATGGTGATCGCCTGCTCACTGGTGGGCCCCAGCCACACTGGGATCGCTTCGATGGACGTGGGTTGCCCGAGACTTTTGAACTGGCCTTGGGCTGGGCCCAAGCCCGGGAGGGCGACGAGGTGCTGCGCATCGGCACTGGCCGGCTGCGTAAAACCGACCGGGATGTGCGCGAAATCAGCTGCCGCGCACCGCTCTGCGGCACCGTCACCTGGGAGGTGGTCGAGCACGGTGCGGACCGCGTCGTGATGCGCTGCGCCGACGGCATCGACTGCCAGGACTTCCCCCTGCGTTACCAGCTGGAACGGACCATCGTCCTGACCGACGATGGCCTGACCAGCAGCACCCGGCTTGAGCTGCTGGCCCGCCCGGTGGGCTATGCCCTGGTCACCTGGTTCGCACATCCATTCTTTGCCCACAGCCGTCTGACCGCCAGTTCACTGCACCTGCCTGCTAGCGGCACGCCGACCGCGCGCCCGCCGGGGGGCCCAGGTGGTTTTTTCGGTCCTGAGCTGATCCGGGACGCCGGGCGATGGCGCTTCGAGAAGGATGCTATTGGCGCCCGCACGGCCATCGCGGGCCTGTGGGGCGGCACCCACGCGGGACGCATCCACCTGGATCCGAACTGCGGTAGCGGCGTGGTATCCCTCGACCTGGATCGGCCGCTGGACCACGTGGTGATCTGGGGCAATGACCACGTCATCAGCCTAGAGCCGAAACTGGCCCGGACCTGGCTCAGTGGCGAATCGGCGGCGTGGACCCTCCGCTATCAGTTGAACGCTTAGCCGTTGTTCGCCACCGCAGCCTGCACGACGCCCAATAGGCGTTGGTATTCGGCGCTATCGGTGCTGGGCTCGATGGTTCGCGACAGGGTTCCCTGGTTGCCACGGTTCTGATCGTCGATGGTGGCGATGCCGGCGGGCGGAATGATGGCGAAGCTGTCGGGGGACCATTCGCGCGCCATCGGCCCGGTGATGATCGCACGGCGGGCATCGAGGTGCAGCAGACCCTGCGCATCCCTGAAGGCGACCGCACGGTAGGCCACCGCCAAACGGCCAGATTTGGCTGCGAAGGTCGCCACCCAGGCGGGGCGCGTCCGGCCACGCCCCGCACCCACCACCAGCACAGTACGGTAACGGTCCCACAGCAATTCGACGGCGATGGGATCTGGTCCGACGACCGGGGTGGCGCGACCCGGCACCAGGGTCTGCCCATCGCCCGTGGTCAGCCGTGGCGCCGCGGCCGCGTCCTCGCCCATCAGCTCTTCTTGCAGAGTCTGTTCGACGAGCGCCTCCGGCTGGTCGACATCAAGCGTGTCGTCCGGCTCAACCAGAACCTCGACGCCACCCAGGGCAGCAGCGAGCGCGATCGCAAGGACCAGGGCGCGGAACATGGGCCGGTTCAGAACGAGCGGCGTTGACGGGTCGAGGGGATGCCGTCGGCAATACGGTATTTGGTCACCGTGCGTCGGCTGATGTCCAGGCCCTCTTTGGCGAGGAGGTCGGCGATCTCCTGATCACTGAGCGGGTTACGCTTGTCCTCGTGCTCGATCAGCTTCTGGATGCGCAGCTTGACCGACTTGCTGCTTTCCGCCTCGCTGCCGTCTTGGGTGGCGATGCCGCCTGAGAAGAAGCTGGCCAAGGGCAGGACGCCCTTGGGCGTCTGGATGTACTTGTCCTTCACCGCGCGACTGACGGTGGCGACGTGCATGCCGATCTTGTCGGCGATGTCCTGGCGCATCAGCGGTCGCAGCTGCTCGACGCCCTGCTCCAGGAAGGCCTGCTGGTGCTTGATGATTTCGCTGACGATGCGCAGCAGGGTGCGCTTGCGCTGGGCCACCGCATCGATGATGAACTTGGCCGCGCCCAACTTCTCTTTCAGGTAGGCTTTTTCTTTCGGATCGGCATGGGGCGAGTCGTACAGCTGGTAGTAGCTCTCGCTGACCTGCACCTTGGGGAGGCGGCCGTCGGGTACCGACACCACCCACTCGTCGCGCTCATTGCGCTCGACGGTGACGTCGGGAATGACGTAGTGGTTGTCGCCGCCAGCAAAGGGCAGACCCGGCTTGGGATCGAGCTGGGCGATGACCTGCAGGCCCTCTTTGACCCGTTCGAGGTCGACGCCCAAGGCTGCCGCAATGGCGGGCAAGCGGTTCTTGAGCACGTCGTCCAGGTGATCACGCACCAGGGCCATCTCAAACGTGTTGTCACCCGGCTGACGGGCGAGCTGCAGCAGCAGGCAGTCGCGCAGGTCGCTGGCGGCGATGCCTGCGGGATCCAGGCTGCGGACGATTTCCCAGGCGTTCTCGGCGTGTTCAAGGCGCTCTTCCGGAAACAATTCGGACAGCGGGTGGGCGAGATAACCGCGCCGGTCGAGCTGCCAGGCGATATCGTGGACCAGCTCGCGGGCATCCTCATCCAGCTCCATGAAGCGGGTCTGCTCGATGAGATGTTCGGCTAGGCTCGGCGGTTTCTCGGGGGTGGCCTCCAGGGCCTGCATCTTGTCCGGACCATCGTCGTCGGCCTGCTGGCGACGGCGCTTGAGCACCCATTCGGCATCGGCTTGGCTGAAGGTGTCCCGGGGCAGGTCGACCGGGATGGGCTGGCCGTCCCGACCATCGCCCTGGTCGATCAGTTCAAGGGTGGGATTGGACTCCACTTCGCTCATGATGCGTTCCTCTAGTGCCATTTGCGGCAGCAGCAGGATCTCGATCGATTGGATCATCTGCGGCGTCAGCTTGAGCCGCTGATCCATCCGCATGTTGAGGTTTTGACGCAGGTGGAGGGACATCGCTGGCCGCACCGTAGCGCCGGTCGGGCCAAAGGGAACGGGATCCAGTCCCGCCGGGCTCACGGCCTGTCCTTCCATTCTGGCCGGCAATGGGGTATTACTCCCTGAGAGTCCCCGTATGCCGCCTCCCGTTACCTCGTTGTCTGCGGCCTCCCAGCTCGACCTGGCGGTGCCGGTACTGACGGCTAATGGCTGGCTCAATGCTGCCCAGCTCGACCATCTCCGCGAGCAGATCTCGACCCGCCCCCCGCCCCAGCCCACCGGCGGACGCGGCGCCTTGAGCCAGCTGCTGTTGGATCTGCGCTTGCTGACCCACGAGCAGTGCATGGAGCTGGACACCATCCTGCGCCAGCAGGCCCTGTTGCCCGACTTCCAGCTGCTGCGCAAGCTGGGTGCCGGCGGTATGGGCACGGTCTTCCTGGCTCAGCACCGGGACAGTGGCCGGGAATGCGCCTTGAAGACCATCAACGCGCGCCTCGCCGAGGACGGCGACTTCGTTGAGCGCTTCCATCGCGAAGCCAAGGCCCTGGCCACGGTCCGCCATGCCCACATCGCCGAGACCATCGCCAGCGGCGAGCATGATGGCCATCTCTTCCTGGCCATGGAGTACATTGACGGGCCCAGCTTGATGAGCCTGCTGAAGGACTATCGCGCCCTGCCCGAGGCCTACGCCCTACGCCTGATCCGCCAGGTCGCCGCTGGCCTCGGGCATGTCTATGACACGGCCAAATTGGTGCATCGCGACATCAAACCAGAAAACATCCTGGTGGTGCGCAAGCGCGCCGGCGGCGCCCTCTTCGGCGCTGATGACGTCGCCAAGCTGATCGATTTCGGCTTGGTCAAATCCATGGAGGGCAACGAGCGCCTGACCCAGACCGGCATGACCATCGGCACCCCGCTGTACATGTCCCCCGAGCAGGTCCGGGGCGAGTCCCTGGACTGCCGCAGCGACATCTACGGCCTGGGCACCACCCTCTTCCACCTGCTGACCGGCAGCACGCCATTCACCGGGACCAGCCCGGGCGCGATCATGAGCGCGCACCTGACCCAGCCGGTGCCGGATCCCTTGACCAGGGTACCCAGCCTGCATGCCTGCACCCGCCGCATCGCCATGACCGCCATGGCCAAGGAACCCGCCGACCGCTATACGACCTATGCCGGCTTGATCGCCGCGATCGATGCGGGCCTGACCGAACTGGGCGAGCAGAAGAACAGCACCCTGAAACTGCTGCGCAAGCCGATGATCCTGCCCAAGTCAGCGATCAAGCCGGTGGCCACCCCACCCAAGGACGAGCGCAGCCCTGTCGATCTGGCCAAGTCCTTGGCCCCGACCGAAGCCCGCCCGGTGCCCCAGGCGCAAGCGCAGCCCGTGACTAGCGAAGTGACCTCGCGCATTATGCGCAAGCACGCCAATCTGAAGGCGGCCAAAGACTCGAAACAAGGCCGGACTGCCATGCCAGCGTCGGCTCCTGCCACAGTGCCAGCGGCGCTCAATCCCGCCCAGGCCCTGGTCGAAGCCCAGCAACGCCGGCTGGCCCTGCCCGCAGCCATAGCGGCTCCGCCAGTCGTCACGTCGCCGTCTGCACCATTGGCCGCCCAACCCCAGCCGTCCAGCGCCGCCTTCGACCACGAGGCCAGCCATGCGACGGGCTCTGGGCTGCTGCCCTGGATCGTGCTTGGCATCGCGGTCCTGGCCCTGGCCGGCTACCTGCTGACCACTTTCGTCTTCACCTCTTGAGCTGACAACTCAGGGCGCGACCGCTTGGTGGTCGGTCACCAGCACGGTGTCAAAGATGTCGTTCAGGGCCGAGACCAAGGAACCGCCTTCGCTGAGTTTGCCACTTTCGCCAGTCAGGCTGAGAAAGTGGCCAACCGTGATGGCCGGCGGCGCGCCCTTGAAGACCAGGTGCAGGGGGAGGACCTTCACCTCGCGCGGATTGGATTTTTCTTCGATGAGCTGACCGTTGATGGCCCATTTCACGGTCGCGAAAGCCTCTTCATTGGCCGCGTCCGGACCCAAGGCCAGGGCCACATTGACGGCGTTGCTCATACCGCTGACCGGACGCGCCGCCACGACCCGGCCCGAGACGGCATAGCCACTGCTACCTTGCCACGATTGGCCCTCAAACTCCTGCTCGGTACCATTGCCCCCCTGCCGCGGCGAGCGATCCAGGGCCTCTGGTCCAGCGGGCCTCAGTTTCAGGTCAGCTCCGCCCATGAACATCACCAGCAGGATGACCAGCAAGAGGCCGCCACCGATGCCGCCCAGGATGGCCGGATTCATCATCTTCGGACGAATCACCGGATCGCTGGGGGACTTGCCACAGGAGCGGCACGTGGTTCGCCCCGGCTTGTTGCCGGTGCCGCAGTGCGGGCACTTCCACAGATCCTTGGCGTGGCCCGGCTTGAGGTCGACCTCATTGGGGTCGGTCTGTGGCGCCTTCGTGGTGGCCGGCGACCCGGGGATGGGGGCCGCAGCTTTCGCGGTCCCGGCGAGGCTGACATCGATTTTGGCGTCACCAAACGCGCTGAAGCCCCCAGGTGCTGGTGCCGGGGTCGGGGCGGCCGGCTTGGCCGGGGCCTTCTTTGGCTCGTCATCGCCTTCGAAGCCGGGAAAGAATTTGTCGCTCATGGGGCGGGATGGTGAATCGCCTAGCCCAGGCGGCAAGCCCCGGCTCAGCGCCCTGCTAATTGCGTGACACGCGCCAGGCCGCTCGCGAGGTCATGCGCCGTGAGCCGCTGGGTGGCCGCCGGCAGCTGATCGAGGAAGGCTGGACCGGCGCTGCGGATAACCTTCAAGATCGCGGCCAACCGACCAACGATCCGCCGGGCGGTACTCACTCGGGCTGGCGCTCACCCAGGGGCCACCAGCCGACCAGGCTGCGGATATTGAAGTGAGCTAGTAGGAGGGTGTTCTGGGCCAGTACCAGACTGCGTTCGGCGTCAAACACACTGGCATTGGCATCGGCCTGCTCCAACGGCGTGGCCAGGCCCTGCTGCGCCTTGGCGGTGACGGCGTCGCGGTTAGACAAAGCGAATTCCATGCCGCTGCGGGCCTGGGCCAGCCCGGCCTCGGCGGCGCCCAGGGCGGCGACGGCGGTGCCCAGGTCACGAACCAGACCCCGGCCCTGAGCGCCCAGAGTGGCGGCAAATTCGCGGGCCTCGGCTTCGCTGACATCAGCCAGGGCGTAATTCGCGCCGCCATCGTACAGCGACCAGCTCGCCACCAGGGCGGCCTGCCAGGAGGGATCCTGCTCGTAGGCGTTCGCCCCGCTCAGCTCCTGATCGAAATAGGACAGCCGGGCGCCGAGCTTGGGGTAATAGCCAGAATTCAGGGCGCTGCGGCGCTGTTCAGTCGCCGCCTGGCGACGCAGATCAGTGGCCTTGAGGTCGGCGCGGGTACGGCGGGCTAGGTCGACCAGGACGACCGGTTCGCGGCTGGGCAGCAGCGCCGGTGCGGGGACGGCGATGGGCCGATCACCTTCGGGGCCGGCCAGCAGGTCGGATAAGGTCAGCCGCGCCGCCAGCAGCAGCTGACCCGCCTGGATGACGTTGAGCTCGGCAGTGCTGTTCTCCAGCGCGACGCGCAGGGTGTCATTGCGCGTGGCCAAGCCGGCATCGACCCGGGCTTTGGTATCCGACAGGGTCTTCTCTGACACTTGGCGGCGGCGCAGGGCGGCCTCGCGGCCTCGCTCGTAGAGCAGGATGTCGAGATAAGCGGCGACCACTTCATAGGCCAGCGAGCGGCGCAGCTCGGCAGCATCTTGGCCCACCGCCTGGGCGTTTCGCGAGGCGGCGCGCACCCGCGGATAGGCCGCGGCGTCGAACAGCAGCAGCTCCAGACGCAGTTCACCGGTGACATTTTTCGAAGGCTCTGCCGACCAGGGGCCACCGGTGGTCTGGCTGGTGTTGCCGTAGGTGCCAAAGGCGCTGAGCTGGGGCAACAAGGCCGCCACGGAAGCGCGCCGGTTCGCCTCGGCCCGGTCCATGCGCGCCCGGGCGATGGCGACCGTCTCGTTGCGTTGCAAGGCCAGGCGGATGGCCTCTTCCAGACCCAAGGCAGCGCCCGTGCCGGTGGTCGCGGCCACCGTCGCCGGCAGCGTCGGCGGGACCACGCCTGGTTCGGCAGCGATCAGGGGCAGGGCAGCGAGGGCAGCGACGAGCAGGCGGTGGATCATAACGGATTCCCGGAGGGCGGTATGGTGCAGGCACGTTCGTGCCCGTCCAGCTCCCGCGCCAAGCGGCCCGGCTCACTTACAAACGGTGCGGCCACCAGCCACAGGCACGGGGTGACCAGCAGGGACAAGGCCGTACCTATGGCCATGCCGCCGACCACGACGATGCCGATGGCGCGCATGCTCTCGGAGCCGGCACCGCTGGCCAGGACCAGCGGGATGGCCCCGGCGATGGTGGCCAGGGAGGTCATCAGGATCGGACGGAAACGCACCGCCGCCGCTTGCGCCGCCGCCTCGGCCGGGGTCAGGCCACGCTCGCGCAACTGATTGGCGAACTCGACCAGCAGAATGCCGTTCTTGGCCACCAGGCCGACCAACAGGATCAGGCCGACCTGGGCATAGATGGTGAGCGGTTCGCCGGCCAGTCGCAAAGTAAGCAGGCCGCCACCCAGGGCCAGGGGCACGCTGGCGAGGATGACCAGAGGATGGACCCAGCTCTCGAACTGGGCCGCCAGCACCAGGATCACCACCGCCAAAGCCAGGCCCAGGATCCAGGCCTGGCCGCTGCCGCCGCTGCTGTCGTTGAAATCCCGGGCTTGGCCGACCCAGGTCCAACCGGTGCCGGCGGGTAGTTCGGCAGTGATGACCTCAGCAACCTGGGCCATGCATTCGCCTAACGTGGTGCCCGGCTGCCGCAGCACCGAGACGGTCACCGCCGAGCGACGATCCAGCCGCGGCAGGACGCGGGCCACCCCGACCTCACTGCGCCGCACCAAGGCCGCCAGCGGCACCAGGCTGCCGGTCACGCCCGAGCGCACTAGGATGCGATCAAGGGCGTCGGGCGCGTCGCGATCGCCGGCCACCGCCTGCAGGATCACATCATAGCTTTCGCCCCGGTCTTCCCAGGTGGTGACCGCCGGCTCGGCATACAACAGCGACAACGCCTCGGCCACCTCGCCGGCGCTGACCCCCGCCTGGGCGGCGCGGTCCCGATCCAGCTCGATGCGCAGCTGTGGCCGGCTGTCATCGGCGTCATTGAAGATCCTGCTGAACCGGCTGCGCCCCACCGGCGTGGCCATCAGCGCCTCCTGCACGCGCGTAGCCAGGGCGCGGGCTGACGCCTGGTCTTCAGCCTGCATGGCGAACTGCAGATCCACGCCGGCATCGCGCTGGCCGAAACTTGGGGGATTGCCCACCAATACGCGCGCCCCGGGCACCGTGGCGACCTGACGCTGCAGCGCGGCCACCACGGCCTGCTGGCTGACCGTGCGTTCTTCCCAGGGCCGGAAGCGCACGATCAACATCGCGCCGTTGACCGCCCCGGGCGAAGTGAATGAGGGCAACGAGACCAGCACCCGCTCCACCGGTCCGCCGGGTCCGGTGAAGGGCGTCAGCAGCGCGGACACCGCCTCCACCTGCCCGCTGGTGTACGCCAGGGTCGAGCCCTGGGGCGCTTCGATCTGGATGCGCACCACGCCCTGGTCCTCGATGACCCGCTCGCTGGGCGTGATCAGCCCCATCCAGACGGTGCCCACCAGCAGCAGCGCCGCCCCGCCGAGGACCCAGTACCGGAGCCGCAGCGCCCGGGCCAGCACCCGTGCAAAACCAGCCGACAAGGCGTCCTGCGCCGCGGCCAGGGCGCGGCTGATCCGTCCGGGATTGGCGTCATGGCTGAGCAGCCGGGCCGCCAGCATCGGTGTCCACCACAACGCCACCACGCCCGAGAAGGCCACGCACGCCGCCAGGGTCAGCCCGAACTCGCGAAATAATCGGCCAGTGGTGCCGGGTAACATCGCCACCGGCACGAAGACGGCGATGAGCACCAGGGTCGTGGCGATCACGGCGAAGCCCACCTCGCGGGTACCGCGCGCCGCCGCCAGCAGCGCCGGCTCGCCCAGCTCATGCCGGCGATGGGCGTTTTCGAGCACCACGATGGCATCGTCCACCACCAGGCCGATGGCCAGCACGAAGGCCAACAGGGTCAGCATGTTCAACGAAAAGCCCAGGGCCGCCATCGGCATCAAGGCCGCCAGCAACGATACCGGGATGGCCAGGGCCGGAATCAGGGCCGCGCGCCAGCCGCGCAGAAACAGCAAAATCACCACCACGACCGCCAGCACCGCTTCGACCAGGGTGGTCACCACCTTCTGGACCGCCGCCCTGATGAAGACCGATTCGTCGAAGGCGTTGTTGACGCTGACGTCAGTCGGCAGAGTGGCCGCCAGGCGCTTTACCGCGGCGCGCACCCCATCGCTGACCGCGAGGGTGTTGGCCGTGGATTGGCGCACGATCCCCAAACCGACTGCCGGCTGGCCATCGATCATGAACAGGCTGCGGTCGTTGGCCGCGCCGACCTCGACGGTGGCGACCTCGCCCAGACGCACCGGCTGGGCGCCACCACGCAGCACCAGCGAGCGGAAGCTTTCCGCATCCACCGGCCGGGTCGCGGCGCGCACCGACAGCTCGCGGGTCTGCGAGGTGATCAGCCCGGCGGGCAACTCAAGGTTCTCGCGCCGCAGCGCTACTGCCACCTCGTTGGGCGTCAGGTCGCGCGCTGCCAGGGCCGCCGCGTCCAGGCGCACGCGCATGGCCGGCAAACGCTCACCAGCGACATTGACCCGGGCCACGCCGGGCACCGCCGCCAGGGCATCAACCATGGTGCGGCGCGCCAAGTCGGTGAGGTCAAGCTGACTCCGGCTGGCCGAGCTGGTCACGCCGAACCACATCACCGGTCGGCTGTCGGCCGAGGCCTTCTCGACCACCGGTTCGTCAGCCTCGACGGGCAAGCGACCTCGCACCCGCGCGACCTCGGCGCGCACATCGGCGGCAGCTTCGGCGATGTCGCGGTCCAGCGAGAACTCCACCGTCACCTGGCTGCGGCCGTCGAAGGACGACGAGGTCACCCGGCGCAGGCCCGGCACGCCGGCGATGGCGGACTCGATCTTGCGCGTCACATCGGCTTCGACCACCGCTGCCGCGGCGCCGCGGAATTCAGTGCGGATGCTCAGTTCGGGCGGATCGATGGCTGGATATTGCCGCACCGCCAGGGTCGGCAGTACCATCAGGCCCAGCACCACCAACAGCAGATTGACCACCGTGGCCAGCACCGGCCGGGTGACGGCGAGATCACTGAAGCGCATCAGCGACCCCC
>JBBQTJ010000104.1:0-10273 GCA_038213315.1 Planctomycetota bacterium | reverse complement strand
CTGATCACCTGCGGGTGGCCAGCACCTCTTGCACGATCAATTCAGTTCGCCACGCGGTGGTAGACCGCCACGGTCTGGTCGGTGGTGGCATCCCAATCAAAATGCGAGGCCCATGGTGGCCCGGCTGCCGCCAGGGCCGCCAGGGCGGCGGAATCGTCCAACAAGTGCGCGATCACTGCGGCCATGGACTCAGGGCAATCTGGATCCAGCACCGCCGCCGGACCGGCGGTTTCGGCCAGGGCGGCGGCGCGGCTGCTGGCCACCGGAGCGCCGCAGGACATAGCCTCGACCGGCGGCAGACCGAAGCCTTCATAGCGACTGGGGAAGACCTTCAGCAGACAGGCGCGGTAGAGGTCGGCCAGCAACGCCTCAGGCACGTGGCCGGTGCACAGGGGCGACAGACCGAGGCTGCGGGCGTGGGCCAACACCTCGGCGTGGCGCTCCACCAAGGCGCCGGCGAAGACCAGCTGCGGCAGATCGCGGCGCGTTGCGGCCAGCTGAGCCCAGGCATCCAGCAGCGCGGTGTGGCCTTTGCCGGGATGCTCGACCCGGGCCAGGTACAAAACGAAGTCGCGGGCGATCTGCGGCTGCCAGGCCTGCACCCTGGCCAGCGCCTCATGCCGGTCGCCGGGACGAAGCACGGCATGGTCGATGCCGTTGGGGATGACGGTGATCAGCTCGGCGGGGAGACCAAGTTGCATGACCAGATCGTCCGCCGTGTGCCGGGTCGGCGTGATGATGGCGGCGCAACGGCGCAGAGCTGGCGGCACGGCGCGACGCAGAAATTGATGCCGCAACCAGCCGTATTTCTCGGGCTGGTGCAAGGCCGCCAGGTCGTGGACGGTGGCCACGCAGGGTCCGCCCATCAGCCAGGGCACGCGGCGGTAGCTGGGCACGTGCAGCAGTCCACCGGCCGGGGCGCGCACCTGGACATGGGCGCGCAGCAGATCGCGCAGGCCACCCCGATCCCACCCCGGGGCTGCCTGGCGAGCGCCACCGAGGCCCGCAAAGAGCTCTGCCTCGTGGGCGAGATGATCGATGCTCAGCTCAATATCAGGCCGCACCGCTAAGCGACGGGCCAGTTCATGGACATAGCGGTGGATGCCGCCGCGGCCGCCCTGGACCATGGTGGCAAGAAGGCGCACCGGCAGGGTCCTGGCGGCCGTCCCTGGGCGCGCCGAGTTGCACTCGGCCGGTGGTCGCGGGTCCGTCACGCCCCGCCCACGGGCCGAGTACAACTCGGCGCTCCCAGGGCATACCGTTGCCGCCATTCCGCCGCCAGGGGCGCGAAGCGAGCAACCCAATGGCAGCCCAACGCCGCCGCGGAGCTGCCGGCGCGCAACTGCGCATTCAGCTCCGGCTCTAAGGCCGCCAGCACGGCCGCCGCCAAGGAGTCCGGCTCGTCCGCGCGAAGGTGGTCGATGTCCGGCACAGACGGCTGACCATCCATGGCCATGGTAGTGGCGACCAGGGCGCGGCCGGCAGCCCAGCATTCGGCCACTTTCAGGCGCGAACCGCCGCCCACCCGGATCGGCGCCACCACCACCCGTGCGGCGCGATAGCGCGGGCCCATGGCCGGCACCGCTCCGGTGACAGTGATCCCCTCGTGACCATGCAGGGCGGTGATGGCCGGAACCGGATCACGACCGACCACATGCAGTTCTGCCGCCGCACAGGCCGCCCGGATGCGCGGCCAGGCTTCCGCCACGAACCACTGCACGCCTTCGACATTGGGCTGATAATCCATGGTCCCCGCCACCATCACCACCGGCGCGTCTGGCGGTTCGCCCTGGTCGGGCATGTCGTGCGGATCGACGCCATTGGCGACCACCCGCACCGTGACGCCCTGGCCGTGCAGCCGGGCCAGCACCGCGCGGTCACTCTCGGCGCACACCACCTGGCCGGTGCAGGCGCGCGCGGCCCAGCGCTCGGCCCGCAGGGTCAGCCGACGGCGCACGCGCACGGCCAAGCCCCGCCGACCGGCCCGTTCGTCGTTTTGACGTTGGAATTCCCAGTCGACCCGCGCCCGATCCATCCAGCAGGGGAAACGCAGCAGCCCCGCGGCCTGGGCATAAGGCAGACTGACCAGATCGCCAAGGACCACCAGGTCGTAGGTCTGGCCGGCAAAGAACGTCGCGACCTGGGCGGACACCGCCGGGTCGAACCAATGGCGCACATTGGGAGCGAGCGGATCCAGCACCTGCCGCCACCGGGAGCGCCAGGGCTGAAAAGCCACGGTCGGGGCCAGCAGCCGATCCAACCCATGCGCGAAACGCTGCTGCGCACCGTCGGCCAGGGGGCGGTCGACCAGGGCGCAGCAATCCACCTGGCCCAGGCCGCGCAGCAGATTCATCACCGCGCGATAGCGCAGATAGGTGCCGCGATCAGCCGGCTCGGGCAGACCGGGAATGATGGCCGCGATGCGCATCAACGCCCGACCGTGGCGTGCAGGTGGGACTCCATCGCATCGAGCATGACCCCCAGCGTGAAGCGCTGCGCGACCTCGGCCTGAGCGCGGGACGCGAGCATGCGGCCCAGCTCGGGCTCTGCCGCCAGTCGGGTCAGCACCCGGGTCAGATCGTCGGCCTGGCCAGCGCGCCAGGTCAGGGCGTTGTCCCCCTCCCGCAAAAATTCGCCGCTGCCACCGGTCAGAGTGCCGGCCACGACCAGGCCAGCCGCACTGGCCTCAAGCGGCGTCAGGGCGAAGGGCTCGGGCCATTCACTGGGAAAGACCAGACAGTGATAGCCGCGATAGGCTGCCGGCATGCCACCCGCAGGCACGTGGCCACGCAGCTTGATGCGTGGATGGCTGCCCCAGTCCAGGCGTAGCCGGGCCTCGTAATCCGGTTCGCCGCTGCCGTAGACATCCAGGGTCGCCTGGGGACAGGCGGCGACGCCCGCGCAGGCGGTATGCACGCCCTTGTCCGGATGCAGGCGACCCACGTACAGGCAGCGCAAGGGGCCGTCATCCCGTTCATGAATCGGCGCCGTGAAGCGCTCGACCTCGATGCCGCAATGGATCACCGGCACCCGGGCCAAGGCCGGGAAGCCCGCCGCCGCCGTGCGCGTGCGCAGGTCGTAGCTGGTGCAATACGCCCGGCCCAGAGGCAGCTCTTCGGGGCGCAGGCGGGGCACACCACGGGCCAGCAGGCCGGCCAGGCGCGACCAGCGCGGATGACGGCTGCTCCACCCCAGCCAGGGATCACTGGGAAGGCCCCGCAGCACCCATTCATCGCTGAGATCACAGACCAGCGGCACCTGGGCCGCGGCCGTGGCGAGCAGGCTTTTCCCCAGGCCGCCCAGATTCCACACCCACACCGCATCGGGGCCCACCTGGGCGAGGGCGGTGCGCAGGCGGGCATGATTATGGGCCTCGACCCGCGCCAGTCCGGGCATGCGCACCCAGGGAAAGCCGAAATAACCGACCGGAATCAGGGCCCGCCAAATGCCCTCGGCGTCCGGCCCGGGCGCGGGACGGGCCATGCCCACCTGGCTGGTCAGCACCTGGATATGGTGGCCGCGCTCGCGCAGGCCCTGCACTGAGGTGCGGCAGCGCTCTTCATAGCCGCCAAAACCATGCGGCGGATACAAATTGCTGAGCACGAGAATCTTCATGGCGATGGCAGCACCTTCAGCCCTTGGTCCACGAGAAGAATCGTTCCCACCGCCCGTGCTGCAACTGGGCGCATTGCCGCGCCGAGAGCCCAGCCAAGGACACCGCGCTTACCCGCCGCCGCAGGCCGGCCAAGGCCGCCAACTGCACGCCGTCAAAGGCCAGACCATCGCTGGGTACCACCACCGGCGGCAGGGCTTGGTGGGCGGAGCTGTCGACCCACAGCTCAGCAGCCGCCCGATCGACGAAGCGTGGCAACGGCAGGCCCACGGCTGCCCGGCCCGGCGCGGTCGAGGCCGGCCGCCACTGGCGCAGCAGCCGGCCGCTGAGAAAGCCGAGATCCAGCACGTAGCGCCACCCCAAGCGCCGGGGCGAGCGCAGCAGGCGCCACGCCCACTCCAGATAACAGCGCTGCCAGGCGAGGGGCGCACGCACCTGGACCCCGACCACGAAGTCCAGACTCGCGCCCACGCCAATGGCCACCGGGGCCGCCCAACTGGCCTGGCATCTGACGATGAGGCGCTCCTGCTTGGGAGCGCCCAGGGCCACCAACACCGCACCCGGCTTGGCCGCGCGCACCGCACTGATGATCGCGGCGGGGGCGGCCAGCGCCGCGGCATCCGGGGCCAAAATCCCGGCGACGCGCAGCCCCTCGTGTCGCGCGGTCAGTGCTTGGGCGGCCTGTTCGGCGACGCCCGCAGCCCCGCCCAGCAGGAACAGGCTGAAGCCATCACGCGCGGCCCGGGCCGCCAACAAGGGCGTCAGATCGCTGCCGGCCACGCGCCCGGGCAGAGGATCGCCGACATGCTTTGCCCACCACACCACCGGAAAGCCGTCCGCCAGCACCAAGTCCGCATGGAAGAGGATGCGATGCAGCTCCGCATCTAAGTGGGCCAGACGCAAGAAATCCAGATTGACGGTGGCCACCAGGGCCGGCGGACCGCCCGCCGCGATGCGCGCGGCGATCCAGTCCAGGGCCTGATCCATGGTGACGGGATGAACCGGGATCCCGAGCACCACGACCGGGAGGGGCAGAGCGGAGGATGGCGCAGCGCCGAGAGCCATGATACCTTCAGCATCGCTCGGAAACACCCTGGCGCCACTACACGATGAGCACGTGCCACCTCTTCCTGTTCATCGATGCCCTCGGCCATGCCGTGGTGCGGGATCAGCCGGTCATCAGCGATCTGGGGACCTGCCGTGCGCTGCGCTCCGTGTTTGGCTACAGCTCGGCCTGCGTGCCGTCGATCCTGACCGGGCGCCTGCCACAGGACCATGGCCATTGGAGCTTCTTCACCCATCAGGGGCCGAGGAGCGGCCTGCGCGTGCCGTGGTGGCTGCACCTGCTGCCCAGCGGTCTGCGCGATCGCGGCCGGGTACGCTCGCGCCTCTCGCCGGCGGTGGCCCGGGCCAATGGGCTACGCGGATATTTCCAGCTCTACCAGATGCCCTTGGACGTGCTGCCCCACTATGGGTGGTGCGAACCCAAGAACATCTTCAAGCCCGATGGTTTCAATCGCGGGCGTGGCATCTTTGATGTCCTCGCCGAACGCCGCACGCGAGCCTGGGTCAGCGACTGGCACGTCAGCGAGGCCGCCAACTGGGACGGGGCGAAAGCAGCTGCCGGTGATCGCGACATCTCCTTCGTGTTCCTGTATGCCGCCAGCATGGACGCCTGGCTGCACGATCATACGCGGCAGCATGCCGATCTGCCGCAGCAATTGCACGCCTTGCGCCGCCGCATCGACGCGGTGCTGCGTGCGGCCCGGGCCCAGCACGACCAGGTCCGCTTCCATATCTTCAGCGATCACGGCATGTGCACGGTGCGGCGCCACCTCGACGTCTTCCCCCTGCTGGCGGCCAGCGGCCTGACCATGCATCGCGACTACTTTGCGGTCATCGACAGCACCATGGTGCGGCTGTGGCATGGCGACGAGGCGACCCGCACCCGTCTGCGCGCGTGCCTGGATGGCGTGGTCGGCCTGACCCGGCAAACGCCAGAGCAGCTGGCGGTGGTGGGTTGCGCCTTTCCCGACCGACGTTTCGGCGACGACATCTATCTGGCCGAGCCTGGCCTGTTGCTGCATCCCAGCCATCTGGGCAGCACGCCGCTCAAGGCCATGCACGGCTACTCCCTCGACCACGAGGATTCTGATGCGGTGCATATCAGCAATGATCCGGCAGCGGCACCCACCTGCATCACCGACATCTATGGCCTGATGGAGGCGTCGGCGTGAACGTCATCCACGTCCCGCGGCGACTGGCGCGCTGCGCCTGGGGCGGGACCGAGCAGGTGTTGGAGCATCTCCTCGAACGGCAACGCGCCGATGGTCTCTCGCCCCAGGTCTTCACCAGCACCGCGCTCGATGCCGCGCCCACCGATCACCTCGCCGGGTGCCCGGTCCAGCGCTTCCCTTACTGCTATCCGGTCTGGCCCCTGCCCGCCGCGCGACGCGCCGCCTTCGATCGCAAGGGCGGCAATCTCATCAGTGCTGCGCTGGCGCAGGCCGTGGCCCGTGCGCCCAGGCTCGACCTCATCCATCTGCACACCGGCGGACGCCTGGGCGCCCAGGTGCTGCGCGCGGCGCGGCGACGCGGCGTACCGGTGGTGCTGACTCTGCACGGCGGGCACTTCGACATCCCGCCTGCCGAACTGACCGATTTGCGGGCCCGCGGCCATGGCCCGGCCCTGGAATGGGGCCGGGTGCTGTCCTGGTGGTGGGGAAGCCGCCAGCTGCTGGGGCAGGTCGATGCACTGATGTGCGTCGGCCGGGCCGAATATGACTTGGCCCGCACCGCACTTCCCCGTCAGCGGGTGGTCTTCGTGCCTGGCGCCGTGGATCCAACACCCTTCCGAAGAGCCAACCGCGAAGCGGGCCGCGCCCGGCTGGGCCTGCCGCCGGGCCGTCGCGCCATTGTGTGCGTCGCCCGGCTGGATCGGCAGAAGGATCAACTGCTGCTGGTTCAGGCCTGGGCCGCCTTCGGGCGCTCCGAATGCGACCTGATCCTGGCCGGTCCCGAGACCAGCCCGGGCTATGCCGACCTCTGCCGCCACGCCGCTGCGGGCGCGGCCGGACGCTTGGTGCTGACCGGCAATCTGGACGCCGCCGCCATTCCCGACGTGCTCGCCGCTGCCGAGGTGGCGGTGCTGCCCAGCCGCCACGAGCCCTTTGGCCTGGCCGTGCTCGAAGCCTGGGCCGCCGGCGTGCCGATGGTAGCGACCCAGGTCGGCGGACCAGCCTGGCTCTTGGCTGAGGGCGATGGCGAACTGGTCCCACCTGGCGATGTCGAAGCGCTGCGCGCCGCCCTGGTCCGCCTGCTGGACGATCCAGGCCGCTGCGCTGCCCTGGCCGCCAAAGGCCTGAAGCGGGTGCAGGAGTTTACCTGGGATCGGCAGTGGGCGACGGTGCGGGCGTTGTACGACGAGGCGTGGGCAGCGCGCGGCAGCGTGACATCGGCACGCTGAAACACGCGCTGTTCAATGGCATTGCGCACAGGTTTCCGGCGGTGGACCGAGCGCTGCCAACTGCAACCCTGGGTTGTATTCGGCATTTGATTTTGCAGTGGCAGCAATCCGTAGGGAACATTGGGCAAAGACCCCATCGCGCCACCTCCGCGCTCGGGCTCATCATTACCATGCTCTAGATGCACAGGCACTCATTCGGCGCAGTGACCTTCGACCCAATTGGACTCTTGGCATGCCCCGGGCTTAGGCCTGGGCAACGCCAGCGTTCGCCAAGACCATGCGGCCTGCGTTGGGATAAGGAATCAGCATTATGAACGCGGGATCCACCACCCTTGGTAACGAACAACTGCGCCTGCTGGACGCCTATTGGCGGGCAGCGAACTACCTGTCCGTGGGCCAGATCTACTTGCGCGATAATCCGCTCCTGAAGCGGCCACTGACGATCACCGACGTGAAGCGCATGTTGCTGGGCCACTGGGGCACGACGCCAGGGCAGAACTTCATTTACGCGCACCTGAACCGGGTCATCAACAAGTTCAACCTTGATATGATTTACATCTCGGGGCCAGGACATGGCGGACCGGCCGTGGTCGCCAACACGTATCTTGAAGGTACCTACAGCGAGGTCTACCCGCACATCAGCCAGGATGAGGCCGGACTGCGCAGACTTTTCACCCAGTTCTCCTTCCCTGGCGGAATCCCCAGCCACGCCTCGCCGGAATGCCCGGGTTCCATCCATGAAGGCGGCGAGTTGGGCTATTCGCTCAGCCACGCGTTTGGCGCGGCATTTGATAATCCCAACCTGGTCGTCGCCTGCATCATCGGCGACGGTGAGGCGGAAACTGGTCCGCTGGCCACCGCCTGGCACTCGAATAAATTCCTCGATCCGATCACCGACGGCGTCGTCCTGCCGATCCTGCACCTCAACGGTTACAAGATCAGCAATCCGACCGTCCTCGCCCGCATCGAGCCGGAAGAACTAGAGCAATTCCTGCGCGGCTGCGGCTGGTCGCCCTACTTTGTCGAGGGCGACGACCCCATGGTCATGCACCAGCTCATGGCGGGGACCATGGACCGGGCCGTCAAAGAGATCCAGCGCATCAAGGGCCATGCCCGGGATCACCATGACTCCATGCGCCCCCGCTGGCCGGTGATCGTCCTCAAGTCGCCCAAGGGCTGGACCGGACCGAAGGTAGTCGATGGCCAGCAGATCGAAGGCACCTTCCGGTCACATCAGGTGCCACTGTCCGATCCAACCACGCATCCTGAACACCTCCCCCTGCTGGAGGCCTGGCTACGGAGCTATCGGCCGGAAGAACTCTTCGATGACCAGGGCCGGTTGAAACCTGAACTGGCTGAACTGGCCCCCATGGGCACGAGACGCATGGGCGCGAATCCCCACGCCAACGGTGGGCTCCTGCTGCGGGATCTGCAAATGCCGGATTTTCACGCCTATGCCACCGCCGTGCCTACTCCAGGGGTGCGTGGCAACGGGGACACGCGCGTCCTTGGGCCGTTCCTGCGCGATGTGGCCAAGATGAATGATGACCAGCGGAACTTCCGCGTGTTCGGCCCAGACGAGACCCTCTCCAATGGCCTGGGAGCACTGTTCGAGGTGACCACGCGCCAATGGGATGCTGCGGTGAAGGCTGGCGACGAATGGCTGGCACCGACTGGACGGGTGATGGAAATGCTCAGCGAGCACCAATGCGAAGGTTGGCTGGAGGGATATCTTCTCACCGGACGGCACGGCGTCTTCAACTGCTACGAGGCCTTCATTCACATCGTCGATTCGATGTTCAACCAGCATGCCAAGTGGCTGAAGGTTTCAGCGCACCTGCCTTGGCGGCGTAAGATCGCCTCGCTGAACTACTTGCTGGCCTCCCACGTCTGGCGTCAGGATCACAACGGCTTCACCCACCAGGATCCTGGCTTCATCGACCTCGTGATGAACAAAAAGGCTGAGATCGTCCGGATCTATCTGCCGCCAGATGCGAACTGCCTGCTCTCGGTGATGGACCACTGCCTGCGGAGCCGCCATTACGTCAATGTCGTGATCGCCGGCAAACATCCCGCGCCGCAGTGGCTGACCATGGATGCCGCCGTCGCGCATTGCACCAAGGGCATCAGCATCTGGCCGTGGGCCAGCACCGCTCAGGGCGAGGATCCCGATGTGGTCATGGCCTGCTGCGGCGACGTGCCGACCTTGGAGACCCTCGCCGCGGTGTCCATCCTGCGCGAACATCTGCCAACGCTGCGGATCCGGGTGGTCAACGTTGTCAATCTGATGAAGTTGCAGCCGCAAGCTGAACACCCGCATGGCTTGAGCGACCAGGATTTCGATGACCTCTTCACTACCGATAAGCCCGTCATCTTCGCCTTCCACGGCTACCCGTGGCTGATCCATCGGCTGACCTATCGCCGCACCAACCACGACAACATCCATGTCCGTGGCTACAAGGAGGAAGGCACCATCACCACGCCCTTCGATATGACGGTGCTAAATGACCTGGACCGTTTCCATCTGGTGATGGATGCCATCGACCGTCTGCCGCAGACCGGCGACCAGGGCCGCCGCCTGAAACTGCATCTCGCAGAGCGCTTGTGCGAACACCGTCTCTACATCAACACCCATGGCGAAGATATGCCCGAGATCAGGAATTGGACGTGGGGGGATCGCCCATGACATCGTCAGCACCCACACATGACCCGAGCGCTCCCAGGCTTGGCACACGCGCCTGGCACGCTCTTGGCCACAGCGTCTGGCTCGACAATATCACCCGTGACCTGCATGACTCGGGCACCCTGAAGCGGTACATCGACGTCAATTCTGGTCAGAATCCGCCGGCGCCGTCGGTCGGATGCTAGGGGCAGAATACGTAGCGGTAGCAGGGCTACCACAAGTGTCCTGCAAGGCTGGCGCAGGTAAGGATTTTGACCTGAATTTCTAGCTCACCACCCTATGGCCGACTAGCGAATTCCAGAGTCACCACGGCCTTGACCACCTTAGGGATGGTCGCGGTGTCGTAGCTGCCGTAGTCGGAGGTGTCGGTTGATGACGGCGGCACGATCTGGAACACGCCCTGACTGGCGCTGATCAGGGGACCGAGGCGTCCGCCGCCGCCGCCCCGGGCGAGCAATTCGGCCCGCTGACGGGCATTGGCGGTGGCCTGCTCTAAGAGGGCCAGCTTGAC
>JBBQTJ010000103.1:0-10319 GCA_038213315.1 Planctomycetota bacterium | reverse complement strand
TCGTATTCGATCAGCTTGCCAAGATAAAAGAAGGCCGTCCGGTCGCTGACGCGACTGGCCTGCTGCATATTATGGGTGACGATCACCACGGTGAATTCACGCTTCAGTTCAAGGATCAACTCTTCGACCTTGCCGGTGGCGATCGGGTCCAGAGCCGAACAGGGCTCGTCCATCAGCAGCACTTCGGGGCGGATGGCCACAGCACGGGCGATGCACAGGCGCTGCTGCTGGCCGCCGGACAGGCCCAAAGCCGACTGGTTGAGGCGGTCCTTGGCTTCCTCCCACAGGGCGGCACCGCGCAACGCGCGCTCGCAGGACTCGTCCAGCTCGGCCTTGTTGCTGACCCCGGTCATGCGCAGGCCATAGACCACATTCTCGTAGATCGACTTGGGGAAGGGATTCGACTTCTGGAAGACCATGCCCACGCGTTTTCTGAGCGAGGTCACTTCGATCAGGGGGTCAAAGATCGACTTGGTGCCGATGGTGATCTCGCCCTCGTTGCGGATGCCGTCGATCAGATCGTTCATGCGGTTGAAATTCCGCAGGAGCGTGGACTTGCCACAGCCAGACGGACCGATGAACGCGGTCACCTGCTTTTCGGGGATGTCCAACAGGATGGCATGCAGGGCCTTGCTGGCCCCGTACCAGAACGAGAAGTCCTGGACCTTGATGTACGCAGGGTCGCCTCCGGTGGCCTGACCGGCAAGCTGATCGGGGCGGGGAACGGGCGGAGAGGTGAGGGCGGACATCAGAAGGCTCCGGTGGCGAACCTGCGGCGCAGGCGCTCACGCATGAGGATGGCCCCCAGGTTGAGCACCAGCACCAGCAGGATGAGGAAAAGAGTAGTGGCGAAAACCATGGGTCGAGCGGCCTCGCTGTCCGGCGACTGGAAGCCCAAGTCGTAGATATGGAAGCCCAAATGCATGAATTTCTGGTTCAGGCCGAAGGGGAAAGTGGTCGAAATGGGCAGCTCATCCGCCACCTTGACCACGCCCACCAGCATCAGCGGTGCCACCTCACCAGCCCCGCGTGCCATGGCCAGGATGGCGCCGGTCAGGATGCCGGGCACGGCCGCAGGCAGCACGATGCGCTGGATGGTCTGCCACTTCGACGCACCTAGGGCCAGGCTACCCTCCTTCATGCCGCGCGGCACCGCAGCGACCGCCTCCTCGGTGGCAACAATGACTACCGGCACGGTCATCAGCGCCAGGGTGAAACTGGCCCACATCAGGCCGCCGGTGCCGAAGGTCGGCGAGGGCAAGCGTTCGGGATAAAAGAGGGCGTCGATTGAACCGCCGACGAAATAGATGAAAAAGCCAAGGCCAAAGATGCCGAAGACGATCGAAGGTACGCCAGCAAGATTGTTGATGGCGATGCGCACGGCGCGCACGAAGGGCCCCTGGCGGGCGTATTCCCGCAGATAGATCGCCGCCAGCACGCCCACCGGCACCACCGCCACGCTCATCAGGATGGTCATGATGAAGGTGCCCATGATCGCCGGAAAGATGCCGCCTTCGGTGTTGGCCTCGCGCGGATCCTCGCTGACGAATGCCCAGATATTATGCAGGAAGACCCCGGTCTGTCCAAAAATGCCGCGCTGATTCGGGAGTTCGACGTCCAGGATGTTGCCCATACTGATCGACAGCTCCTCGCCGCCGGTCAGACGCATGACCAGATGTTCGACGCCTTGCCGGTCGTTGAGGGTGTCCTGCCTGGCTTTCAAGCGCACGTACTCGGCCTCAAGCTCCAGGACCCGGGCCTGCGCAGTGGCCGTAAAGGCCGGATCAGCATCGCCCTGATATTCCATCTTCTGCTTGAGGGCGGACAGTTCCGTGCTGTTCCGGCCGATCTCGTGCTTCTCGACCTGGGTCAGTTCCTTGCGCCGGCCCTCGACCGCCTCGATCAGGTCGGCCAGGCGGCCCGCGAAGGCCGCGTCAGTAGCACTGACGGCCTGCCCCTCGCCCAGCTCGATGCGCAGAGGATAGCCGAGGACCACACCGTACTCCAAGCGCTCGACCAGCATGAGGTCGGCAGGCGCACTCTGGCTGACGATGTCCTGATTTCTGACATACCGGAAAGCCTGGCCATAGACATCTCGGTTACCGGTGAACAGCTGTACCTCGCTGACCGACGGCTTGCCCCGCCGCTCGGGCTTGTCGACCCGCTTGACCAGCGCACCTGCCACCCGCGTGCCATCGGCCAAGACGACTTCGCTGAAACGGTAGGGCCAGAAGGCGCCGATGCCGTTGACCAGGATGATCAGCAACAGCCCCACTACCATGAGGATGCCGATGCCCAGGCCGGTGGCGGTAAGCCAGACCATGGGTTCGCCGGCCACCCGCTGTCGGGGCGGGCGGGGGGTAGGGGCCGGGCTGGTGGGGGCAGGCGTGGTCATGGGGTGGGCCAAAGGGGCGGGCGGATCAGACCGTCTTATACTTTTCGCGCAGATACTGTCGCGTGACTTCCGCGGCAGTATTGACGACGAAGGTCAACATGAAGAGCAGGAAGGCGCCCAGGAACAGGGTGCGGAACAAGGTGCCGCCTTCGGGTGCTTCAGAGATTTCAACGGCGATATTGGCGCTGAGGGTCCGCATGCCGTTGAAAATGTCGAAATCCATGAGCGCGGTGTTGCCCGTGGCCATGACCACGATCATGGTTTCGCCGATGGCGCGGCCCAGGCCGATCATCAGCGCAGCAAAAACCCCCGGCGAGGCGGTGGGCAACACCACCGACCAGGCGGTCTGCCAACGGCTGGCGCCCAGGGCCAGCGAGCCCGACCGCAGGGTCTTGGGGACATTGGACAAGGCATCCTCGGTGATGGTGAAGATGATCGGGATGACAGCGAAGCCCATGGCGATGCCCACCACCAGGCTGTTGCGCTGATCGGGATAGACGCCGCTCCAAGCCTGCCACCAGGCCTTGAAATCGCCGTCGAAAGCCAGGCGTTCAAACAGTGGGCCACAGCTCCAAGCCGCCATCGCGACCAGTGCGATGATGGGCATGAAGACCAGGTATTCGTAGCCCGGGGTGATGCGTGAACGCCAGTTCATCGACAGCCGGGACCACCACCAGCCAAAGCCGATGGCCGCCAGCGGTACCGCAAGCACCGCCAGCATGATCCCCGGTGTGGCGAACTCGATGCGCGGTGCCAGCCAGCTGGCGGCGATGAAACCCAGCACCACCGACGGCAGGCTGGCCATGAGCTCAACCGTGGGCTTGATGATCGTCCTGAAGCGCGGGTGCATGAATTCGGCGGTATACATCGCGCCCAGGATGGCGATGGGTACGGCGAATAGCATCGCGTAAAAGGTCGCCTTGAGCGTGCCGAAGATCAAGGGGATCAACGACAGCTTGGGCTCGGAATCGTCCGCCCCGCCGGTCGACTGCCACTCATAGCGGGGCTCATCGTAGCCCTCGTAGTGGATCTTGCTGAAAAAGGCGCCGAAACTCGCTTCAGGATGGTGATCGACCACCGCATAGCGATGCAGGCGGTTGTCCTTACCCACGGCGGCCAGGTGGTCGAATTTGGCGTTGAGGACGACCTGCTGCGGCTCGTAGGGGATCTCGGCCTGCCACCGTATGGTGCCCGAGGTGCTGTGGCGGATCGACAATTCACCTGGGCCGGACAGGGCAAAGCACTTATTGCGCACGCTGGGGGAGTAAGCAGTGGCCGCGTGCGGCAGCACCGGCAGCGTGCCGGTACTGCCGAACTGCCGGACCTCGCTGCCATCCTTGCGGAAGAGGCTGTAGATCTCGTTGACGCCCTGGGCGCTGGTCAGGCACAGCGAGACCCCACCGAAGATGAAATCGAAGGTCGCGATGCGCGGGTCGCCGCTGGCATCAAAGGGGCGGAAGGTCTGACGATGTTCGAAGGCTCCGCTCTTCAGAAAGAAGTAGAAGACATCGCCCTCTTTGGTGGCGACCAGCACGCTTTCGCCGCGATGGTCGACCAGGATCCGCTCGGCCTGGCCGCTGATCTTGTCGGTCAGTTCGACGGCTGCCCCGGGTGTGAATTCGCCCCCACCCATCAAACCCACGCTGCGCTCATACAGCCGTGTGAAGACGCGATGGCGGCCGTCCTGATCACGCTGGATCACGGCGGCAATCGATGCGTCGACCGTGCCGTCCCGGGCCAGCGCCACCACGGGCAAGCCGGCCTGGCCAACGGCGATGTCCTCGCGCGCACCCAGGCGGCCGGCGATGATGTATTCGTCGTGGCCCGCCGGCAAGTGCCCAGCGGCCGAGGCCGAGGACACCAAAAGCGGCTGCTGGTGGGCAGGATCGTGACCATCCGGGACGCGGATGGTCGCGGACACCGAGAATTTGAGAGGTATGGAGAACACCGCGCCGGTGGCGGTACCAATATTGAAGACTCCCGCCAAGGCGTCGAAGGCAGCGACCGTGATATGATCGCCTTCAGGCAGGTTCAGCGACGAGCGGGTGGCCGTGGGCGTACCGCTGCGCAGTACGGGACGGCCGGCAGCATCGATCACATAATCGTTGAGGTCCATCTGCCAAATGGCGCCAGTGCGGTCAACCAGCGCGGGAACATGGCCCCATTCGTCGATGCCCAGGGCCGCTACCGTGGCCGCCGGCACCGGCAGGGACAGGCTCTCCAGTTCAGCGACCTTGGCCCCACGGAAGAGCGGGACGATCTGCAGGAAGATGAAGACGAAGATGGCCATGACGGCCAGAATGATACTGACTCCGCCCAGCTTGATGAATCCGGTCATGAACCGGTCCATCAGCAGCGTGGCACGGGACGTACGAAAGCGGTTGGGATTAGCAGGGCCGAGCATGATCCAACCTGGAGTCCTTGGGTTTCATCGAAAATCGACCGGCACACCCCCTGGCGTCCCGCCATAGAGGTGGGGCGCCAGGGGCAGGTGCAACGACGGTCAGCGGGTCACTTGATGGCGGCTTGAGTCTCGTCGACAGACTTCGGGGGCAGCGGGAAGAAGCCGGCCTTGATGACCGCCTCCTGACCTTCCTTTGACGCCACGAACTTGATGAACTCGGCGACCTTGGGCTCCAGGGCCTTGCCGGGGGCGCGGTTCACGTAGACGTACAGGAAGCGAGCCAAGGGATAGGAGCCGTTGAGACAATTCTCATAGGTGGGAGCCGCAGGCTCGCCCTTTTCGGCGATGAGCAGACCCTTGACGCCCGAGGTCATGTAGCCGATGCCCGAATAGCCGATGCCGGTTTCGTCGCCCGCCACGCCACTGATCACGGCGCTGGAGCCGGCCTGCTCCTTGACGGTCGCCTTGAAGTCGCCGTTCTTGAGGGTGTGCTCTTTGAAGAAGCCGTAGGTGCCCGAGATGCTGTTGCGGCCGTAAAGGGACAGGGCCTTACCCTGCCAAGCAGGCAGCAGGACACCCCAGTCGGCGATATCTACTCCGCCGCGCTTGCGGGTGGCCGAGAAAATGCCGTCGACCTGCTCCATGGTCAGCGAGGTGAGGGGATTGTCCTTATGCACGAAGACCGCCAGAGCGTCGACAGCCACCTTGATGCCGAGGGGCTTGTAGCCGAACTTGGCCTCGAACTTGTCCGCCTCTTCCTTCTTCATTTCGCGGCTCATGGGGCCGAAGTCGGCCGTGCCGGCGATCAGGGCGGTGGGCGCCGAGCCGCTGCCCTTGGCTTCGATCTGGATCTTGACGTTGGGATAGCGCTTCTTGAAGCCTTCGGCCCAGAAGGTCATGCAGTCGTTGAGGGTGTCCGAACCCATCGAGCTGATGCTGCCGGACACGCCGCTGACGGTCTCGTACGGCTTGATCGCCGGGTCGACTTCGACAACCGCGCCGAAGGCGGCAGGCAGGCAGGTGACGGTGAGGGCAGCGATGCCAAGCAGGCCGCGGGAGACGACGGGAGCGTTCATGGGGGTTCCTTGGTGGATGGCCAGATGGTCGCGTGGATTGTGAAGTAATTGTGAAGTTAAGGTGAATTTTTGCGTGGTCCATCGACTCGTTGTTTTTCGCCATCCCTCTGCGCTATCAGTGTTTGGATCTTTGTGTCCCCTCGTATCTCCGGGTTATCCTTCCAGGTCCTGGTGGGCGGCATGGCTCGATCGGCAGTGCCCCATGCCGGGGTTGACCATGTGAAATGGGCCGACGCGGCGCAGCAGGTGGCAATCCTCTGTGGCAGTTGCGTCGGTATTGGGCTTTCTGCTGGCGATGCTGGGAATCAACATCATTGCCTAGCTGCCCTACTGCTAGCAACCCGGGCTGGTCAACTCCAGCTACCGTCGTCTGCAGATCCTTAACGGCCAGCGCCGGCGCCTTCAGTAGTGGCACCAAAGATGCCCAGAAATCGATGGGCATCATCTTAGTCGTCTACCAACTGGCCGCCGTCAGCACACCACCGGCCGACGCGGGCCAGACGCAGACACTTTTGTTCCAGGCCATCCTGCCTGACCGCGCCCGGCACGCCGCTGCCATGGGCCAGGCACCATGGCCAGCGCCAAGCGCAGTATCAAGACCATGAGCAGGCCGTCATTCTGCATCCAGCCGCAGCAGGGCATCGCCGCCGACCTAGCCGCCAGTGGAACCAACCTGACGGACAGCCATGTCAGCGTGGCCCTCAGCCCCACTCATGGCATCAATTCGACTATTTTTGGGGCGGACGCCAGCCGCCGCATCTTGGCGGTACGCTGGGGTGTCACCTGCAACATCTTGATCGCCTTGGTCCTCACCTAACGCCGTTTCCTAATGCTTTTTCGCGAGGGCCAACGGTCCGACCCATGATAGCCCAGGGCAACGCCCTGGGACAACAGGACCAGGACTGTAGAGCCCTGATTTCCCAGGGCGTTGCTCTGAGCTGACTTGAATCGGGCCGTTGGCCCTCACGAGCGCGCAACGGAAGCGGCGCTGGGTCATCACCCTGGCGACCCGTGCCGCCGTGGCCTGGGTGACCATGAAGGGACTGGCCCCGAGCGGGTGATCAGCCGGCCATGCGCCGCTGTAGACCAACCAACGCTTTGTGCGCCGCCCGCGCCAGAGCTTCGCCAGGCGAAGTGGCGTAGGCCTCGAAACTGCCGCTTTTCCCGCAGAACCTGCTGCCATACAACTCGCCCTCAGGGTCCTCGCCAAAGAGGGGCAATACCGGCAGTTCCTTATGGAATAAGCCTTCGCCCTCGAGGTGATGGAGCAACACACCCTGCGCGAAGCCGTCCCGGGCATAGCGACGGCAACGCCGCTTCGGGGCTTCGTGCGCCAACAGGTCGCCAATGCGCTTTTCGAGTTCAGCAAGATGGTCGCTCATGGCCGGGTGTCCTGGGTTGGCCCGCGTATGATGGAGGTTACCGCGTAGACCGGATGTGTGCTTCATGTGTTTTTGTTGAATGGCGCAACAGAGGGGATGGCGCCGACGAACAACGAGCGCCTTTTTTAAAAGAACGCCCCCGCGCAACCAGGTCGCGCGGGGGCCGCCAGCGCGGTGTGGGCGCGCCAGCCGGGAGGTAGTAATATCGGCAATCGTGAAGACGACATGAACTCCACATGAAGCTCTGCGTCGGGTCAAGCCATCATCTTCACGATAGGTTCTTCTCCTGCTCACAGAAACCGCTACAAAACCCGGATGCCCCAGTGGATGCGAGATCGGGCCGCGGCCCTGCTGACGCGACGGAATCGGATGCCGGCCTCAATTCAAGCGAGCAACGCTTGCCAGGCCGGTATTTTGCGGCATTTGCTGCTGACCCTGGGCCCCCTGCCGGTGGGCCAGGCCTTTGGCGTGGACCAACTTGGCCCCGATGCCACGGCGGCCGCCTTCCGGGCCCGCGTCCCGGTGACCCGCTATGCCGACTACGAAGCGCTCTTCGCCCGGGTCGCACGGGGCGAAGCCGATGTCCTCTTCCCCGGGGTGGCGGCGGCCCTGGCCCAGACCAGCGGCACCACCTCCTCAGCCGCGGCCGGGGAACGCTTCATCCCCCAGAGCGAGGGCCTGCTTGAGCACCATCTGGCCGGCGGCAGCGAAAGCCTGGCCCGCCTGTTGTCCGCCAGCGGACTGCGGCTGATGGCCGGCAAGTTGATGATGTTGGGTGGCAGCACCGGCCTGACGCCCAATCCCCAGGGCGTGCCTTTCGGCGACCTGTCGGGCATCATCGCCGACCGGGTGCCGATTTGGCTGCGCCCGTGGCATGAACCTGGCGGTGGCATCGCCTTTGAGGCTGACTGGCCGCGCAAACTGGCGCGCATTACCGCCCGTTGCGCACGCCAGGACATCCGCCTCGTCTCTGGGATCCCCGCCTGGATGCTGATGCTGTTTGCGCACCTGGAAGCCGCGCGCGGCCTGCCCGTGCACCAACTCTGGCCAGGCCTGCGCGGATGCATCCATGGCGGCCATGCGATCGAGCCTTTCATCACCCGTCTCCAGTCTCATCTGCGCCCCGAGACCATGATGGTCGAGGTCTATCCCGCCAGCGAGGCCTTCATCGCCGTGGGTCGCCCCTGGCGCCTGGGCGATGCCGCTCCAGCGGCCCTGGACCTATTGACCAATCATGGCGTCTTCCTCGAATTCCTGCCGGAAGGGGCGCCCGACGACACCGCCGTGGGAGCCGGAGAGCTCGCCCCGGGCCAGGTCTATCGCGTGCTGCTGACCACTCCCGCAGGGCTGCTGCGCTATGAACTGGGCGACCTGGTACGGGCTGAGGGTCCGGGCCAAGTCCGCTTCGCCGGCCGCATCAAGACGCGCATCAGCGTCTTCGGCGAGCACGTCGAAGGCCACTGCCTGGCCGAGGCCCTGGCCGGGGCCTGCACCGACACCGGCGCCACGGTGGCCAATTATCATGTCGCGCCGGTGCTGCCCGGTCCGCAGGATGCCCGCGGCCGGCATGAATGGTGGGTCGAATTCGCCCATGGGCCCACGGATCCGGCCGCCTTCACCAGCGCTATCGACGCCCGTTTGAAGCTGGCGGTGATGGACTACGCTGCCCACCGGGATGGCGGTCAACTGCTGGCGCCGTCCCTGGTTGACCTGCCGCCGGGGACATTTGATCGCTATCTGGCCGCCAAGGGCAAGCTGGGCGGACAACATAAGATCCCGCAAGCCTGGCCCGACCGCACCATCGCCGACGACCTTGCCCTGCATCTTCGCACCATCGCATGAGCTCCTCCGTGAAATTCATCCAGCATCAGCGCCGCGGACCCTTCCATTTCATATGCTTGCCCGGCCTGGTACCGGATGGTCCCGAGACCTTCCTTCGCCAGCGTTCCCTGCTGCATAAGCATGGCACGGTCAGCATAGCCACCTGGCCGCACGCCAAGTTCGACCTGGACACGGTCCTGGAAGGCATTGGTCGCCGGATCGAAGATGCCGCCAATTCGCACCAGAAGCCGGTGGTGATGGCGGTCTCGTTCGGCGGCTCCATCTACCTGGAGCTGCTGCGCCGGGCCAAGGCCGCTGGTCAGGTGCTGCCGGTGGCGGCGAACCTGCTGATTTCGCCCATGCCCGGGCCCAAGGATCTATCGCCCTTGCTGGCCCGCTTGGTCAAGCCCATCTCAGAACAGGCCGGCCTTGACGATGCCCACGCCCGCGTCGCCCTGGAACGCGGCCGCTCATTCTTCCGCATGCTGGCCGCAAAAAGCGCTGGCGTCGAGACCACCGAGCTGCGCTGGAATACCTTCTTGACCCCCACCGGCATCCGCCGCTATCAGGAGGGTCGGATCCGCGGGCGCATCGAGGCGACCCTGGCCAGCATCCCGACCGACGGGGCCATCGAGCGCATCTGCGCCCTCACCTCGCTGCAGGGTATCGATGAGCGCACCGGCGTGCTGAGCGACGCCCCGACCTTGATCCTGTGGGGCAGCCGCGAAGGCCACACCCTGAATATGGAAGGCCCCGGCACCTCGCTGCTCAGCCGTCCGGATCTGGCCGCGCGCATCTTCCCCAACACCGAAGTGCAGTTCATCTACGACCGCGACGGTGAGGTCGTGCCGCACGCCTCGCTGCTCAAGCACGCCAAGGCCTTCAACCCCATGCTGCAGCGCTTCCTGATCCGCCAGCACCGCCGCCTGCACGCCCACCGCTTCCTGCGCCTGCCCTTTCTGGACAAGCTGGGCGAAAAAGCCAAGGCGGCGGAGATCCGTGCGCACGTGGGCTGAGACTCTGTAAAGTAACCCGCTGAGGTCGGATCTGACAGGCCTGTACCCGCGCCGATGGCGTGTGCCCGTGGCCCCGCTTCCGGTTGCCTATTTTCCCGGGGTTTTCGCCGCTTTGGACGCTTCGATCAGGGCATTGCAGGCGGCCTGGGCCTCGCTTCCGGCGGGCCGGGCGGACCAGTCCTGGGCGAAGGCCTGCAAGGCGACGAGGCGCTTGCTGCTGTTCTC
>JBBQTJ010000102.1:0-10353 GCA_038213315.1 Planctomycetota bacterium | reverse complement strand
ATTGGCGCGAGTGGTCGCGGTGGGGGCAGGGGTGCTGGACGCAGCTGTTGATGGTGCGGCGTGAGCGCTCCCTTCGTCCGCGTCCCCGGTTTCATGCTGGCCCTTGGTCGAGAGAAACTGCACCGTGATGGCTACCACCTTCATGCGGCTGCGCTTCTGGCCGTTGTCGTCCTCCCATTGATCCAGCTTCAGTCGTCCTTCGATATAGATGGGATTGCCTTTGCGCTGGTATTGGCTGAGCGTCTCGCCGACGCGGCCCCAGGCTTCGCAGTCGACGAAGGTCACTTCCTCTTTGAGTTCGCCTTCGGCGTTCTTCCAGCGTCGATTGAGCGCCAGACTGAACGAGGTGACGGTGCTGCCGCCGTTGGGCAGGGTGCGGGTTTCGGGGTCGCGGGTCAGGTGACCAGCGAGGGTCACCGAGTTGAGGTTAAGGGCCATGGCACCTCCTGATGGGTTGTCATAGACCCTATATAGGTTCGAATTGACTGTCAAGTCGCAGGTGAGCCATTCCCCCGTCAAGCCAGCTCGAAACGCAGGGCGCCGTCCAAACTAGGGTTTGACCAATGGAAGCCCAGATCCTGCATGCGCCGTGGGCTCACGCCTAGACTGTCGAGCAGCAAGGACTGGCCCATTTCCCCAAACATCACGCGAACGACTGCCGCCGGCAAGGGGGCTAGACAGGGTCGGTGCAGGACGTGCGCCAGGGTTTGGGCGAAGGTGATCTGGGCCGTTGGGGCCGGCGCCACAGCGTTGATCGGCCCCTGCCAGCGGTCATCGACAATGGCGCGGTGCAGGGCGTAAACCAGGTCATCGAGGTGGATCCAGCTCATCAATTGCTGGCCATCACCGATCGGCCCGCCCAGCCCCAGGCTGAAGGGGGTCAGCATGCGGGCCAAGGCGCCGCCACGCCGGCTCACCACCACGCCGATGCGCAGGTGGCAGACGCGAACGCCCGCGGCGCGGGCCGGTTCGGCGGCGGCTTCCCAATCGCGGACCACCTCGGCCAGGAAGCCACTGCCGGCGGGTGCGCGTTCGTCAGCGGCGTTGACACCGGGACCATACCAGCCGGTGGCACTGGCCAGGACCAGGATCTTCGGCCCATGGGTAGCCACGGTGCGGGCCAGCAGGGCCGTTGAGAGCACCCGGCTGTCCCTGATGCGCTGCTTGGTGGTGGCGGTCCAGCGACCTGCCGCCACCGAATGGCCACCCAGATGCACCACGGCATCGCAAGCCGCGAGTGCCACGGCATCGATGGTGCCTGCGGCTGGGTCCCAGGCGATGCCGGTGGCAGAACCGCCAGGACGAACCAGCGGCACCACGGTGTGGCCAGCCGCTCTGAGAAAATCCATCAGGGATGAACCCACCAAGCCAGAGGCACCGCCAACGGCAATGCGCAGGCGACGCGCCGGAGCCATCGACAGCTGCAATAAATCGGCCGCAGTGCGACGATGGCGCCAGGCAAAGACCTTAGTGAGGTCAGCCGCGATGGCCTGGGTCAACAGGGTGCGCCCTAGGCCACCGAAAGGGGGCTCCCAGGTGACCCGGTCGGTCAGCGTGCAGGCCTGGTCGCCGCTGGCGCTCAGCAGGTGCTGATGCTCCCAGCGGGTGAAGGGGCCAGCGACCTGGGTGTCAGTAAAGGCGGTCGGGCCTGGTCCAGGGCTGAGCTGGGCGTTCCAGGACCGGGTGATGGGGCCGATCCCAACCTTCAGGTCCACCTGACCGCCGTGTTCGACATCGCCACGGGAACCGGCCACCGCCACCCGCTTCCAAGGGGGCAACAGCCGGTGCAGTGCCCCCGGACCACGATGCCAATCCCAGGCGAGGGCGAGCGGAACCGGAAGTCGGCAGGTGAATTCGCTGAGGGGCATGCTCTGAATATACGCCACGCTGGCAGCAGGGGATGGGCGTAAGCTGACCTGCGCCTTGGCGTCCGGGGATAGCACCCTGGGTGCACTGCCGGTCAGACCTGTCCTGCGCGGGGAGACGCCTTCCGTCCGCCCATCCGGCCCCTAGTGTACCGCGCTCTTCGAAAGGCCCCTGCGTGAAGCCTCTGCGCACTCTCTGCCTGTTCTTGGCCCTCTCCGGTATCGTCATCCTGCACGGCGCAGACGATCCGGCGCCCTTCCCGGACATGGCCGCACAGGTGGGCGAGCAGCTTGATCGGCACTATTACGACCACAGCCGCTTCCAGCCGTCGGTGATGGTCGAGCGGGCCCTGCGTCATCTGGAGGGGGCCGAAGCCTCCATCGAGACGACCATGGCCGGCGAAACCATTGTGCTCAACATTGCCGGCACGCGCAGTTCGGTACCGGCGCCCAAGCCGCAGAGCATGGCCGAAGCGATGGTCCTGTTGGATCAGGTGCGCAAGGCCCTGGCCGCGAGCGACCTGGCGCCCCAGCGTCGCCGGGACCTGGATTATGCGCTGATGAATGGCGCCCTGACCAGCCTTGATCCGCACACCATGCTGCTGCCGCCCGCCCCGGCCAAAGATTTCATGGAGGACATCGCCGGCGAATTCTTCGGCATCGGCGCCTTCCTCAATCAGGAAGATGGCGTGATCGCCATTGAACGCGTGATGCCCGATTTCCCGGCCGAGCGCGCCGGGGTGCAGGACGGCGATGCCATCCTGGCGGTCAATGGCGAACGCATGGCAGGCCTGAGCCTTGATCAGGCGGTGCGTCGCATCAAGGGCCCCAAGGGGACCACGGTGGTGCTGACTCTGCAACGCAAGACCGGTGGTCAGGTGGTGGATCTTCCCGTGGTCCGCGACCTGGTCTCGGTGATCACGGTGCGTTCGGTGCGCATCGGCGACGTGGGCTATGTGCGCATGGATGATTTCTATGCCACCACCGCCAAAGACCTTTTCCGGGAATTGAACAGCCTGAAGAAGCAGGGGCCCCTGCGCGCGGTGGTCTTGGATCTGCGGCAAAACGGTGGCGGTCTGCTGGATCAGGCGCGGCTCATCAGCAATTTCTTCCTGTCCAAGGGCCAGGAGATCGTGCGCACCGTGGCCAAGGGCCAGGATCCGGACATTTCGTGGGCCAATGGCATGCCCATCCTGGACGTGCCGATGGTGGTGCTGATCTCGCCCGGCAGCGCCAGTGCCGCCGAGATCCTTTCTGGCGCTCTGCAAATCAACGAGCGCGCCGTGGTCATGGGCCGCACCTCATTTGGCAAGGGTTCGGTGCAGACCGTCCTGCCCAAGCTGCGCGATGGTGCGAAGCTGAAGATTACCATTCAAGAGTACCAGCTGCGTGATGGCGTCTCGATCCAGGATGTGGGCGTCACTCCGGATGTGATGTTGATGCGGCACGCCATCCGCGAGGACGGCAATATCGACCTGGTGCCGTACACCTCCAGCCGCGAGCAGGATGACGAGTTCGCCTTGGCGAACAGCAATGCCTGGCAGCACGATGCAGTGGCGATGATGGGCTGGTTGGCCAAGTATGTCACCAAGGACGATGCCAAGCGCTCGGCCTTGTCGGCCCGGGATTTCCAACCGGACCAGGAAGCGCGCCTGGCGATTGAACTGGTGCAGGCGGCGCTTGATCGCCCCGACTTCGATCGAAGGGCCGCCGAGGCCCTCGCCAATGGACGCGCGCGTCTGTTTCTGCTCGACGAGTTGAAGGCACCGCTGGCCGTCCGGGCCGAAGTCGAGGCGGTGGCCCTGGGCAAGGCGCTGGAGTCGGCGCCGCGTCACGCCGTCTGGGGTGGCCCTGGTGTGGCTGATGCCACGACGTTGACCCTGGCCAGCACCGGTCCCACTGCCGTGGCCGCCGGGTCGACGGTCGATCTGGCCTTCACGGTCCACAATGCCGGCTCGGCCACCGTGGGCCGCCTGTATGGCGTGGTGCGCACTGATCGCTTCAGCCCGCTCTGGGAAGAGGAAGTCGTCTTCGGTGAAGTGGCCTCCGGAGCCACCGCCGCAGCGGTGTTGCACTTCTCTGCCGCCGAACGGCTATACAGCGGTGATGAGCGCTTCCACTTGGACCTCTATCAGGGCGAGGACCATCGCGTGCTTGGCAGCCTGCCGGTGGTCCTGCACCTCACCGAATTGCCCCGCCCCCATCTGTCCCTGGCTTGGAAGGTCAGCGACGAGAGTGGCGATGGGCTGCTGACTGCCGGTGAGCGGGCGAGCTTGGAGTTGAGCCTGATCAACGATGGCCAAGGCCCCAGCAAGCCGGTGGTCCTGCGGGTGTTCAAGGCGGATGATCCGCATGTGAATCTGGGCGAGCAGGTGCGCTTCAACATCGATGCGGTGCCAGCCGGTGGACGTGCGGCGCCGCAGACGGTCAAACTGACCCTCGACAAGGAAGCTCGTCGTGGCGCCGAGACGGTCGTTTTCAACGGTGATAGCATCAAAGTCGAGGTGGCTGCCGAAGAGAAATTCCCGGACGACGAGAATAGTCGCTATCGGGCAAATTTCTTCGCGTCCTTGGCGATTCCGGTGGGTAAGCCCCTGGCTGGCGGCGATGTCGTCCAGCCGCAGGTCATTACCACCAAACTCGAACGCCTGCCCGGGGACAAGGTCCGCCTGGCACTGCGCGCCTCGCCCCGCGACCAGGTCCGCTACTTGTCCATCTTCCAGGATGAGGACAAGGTTGGTTTGGAAGCGGGCAGCGCCCTGGATGCAGAGGGGGCCTATGAAGCTACGTTGACGCTCAAGCCCGGGGTCAACAACGTGCGTGTAGTGGTGGTCAGCACCCAGGACGTGAGCGAAGTCCTGCCGCTGCGCCTGTGGGGCCCAGAAGTGATTCCGCTGCCTGCCGTCCCCGCGACCCACGCAGCCCTCGCAGCGCCCAAGGCCCGGGCCAAGACCATGGAGGAACCGTTGCCGTGAGCGGCTTCCCGGCTGTCCGCCCGCGGCGAAACCGCAGCAGCGCCGGCCTGCGCGCCCTGGTGCGCGAAACCAGCCTGGACGCCGGACATCTGGTGCTGCCGATGTTCATCCATGAAGGCCCCGGCAGTAAGCCGATCGGCGCCATGCCCGGGGTTTCGCGCCATGATCTGCCGGGCCTCATCGCCGCCGCCCACGAAGCGCATGGCTTGGGCATCCGGGCTGTGGCGCTGTTCCCGGCGTTGGACGCCAGCCGCAAGGACCGCCTCGCCCAGGAAAGCGTCAACGACCAGGGCCTGCTGCAGCGCACCGTGCGCGCCCTCAAGCGCGACCTGCCCGAGCTGGTGGTGATCACTGACGTAGCTATGGATCCCTATTCCACCGACGGCCACGACGGCCTGGTGGAGGGGGACTGCATCGTCAACGACGCCACGCTGCCGATCCTGGCCGCGATGGCCGTCAGTCAGGCCCGGGCCGGCGCCGACGTGGTCGCACCCAGCGACATGATGGACGGCCGGATTGCTGCCATCCGCAGCGCCCTGGATCAGGCCGGCTTCACCGACGTAGCGATCTGCTCCTACTGCGCGAAGTACGCCTCTGGCTTCTACGGCCCCTTCCGGGAAGCCCTCGATTCGGCGCCCAAGCGCGGCGACAAGTCGACCTACCAGATGGACCCCGCCAACGCCCGGGAAGCCCTGCGCGAACTGGCCCAGGACGAAGCCGAAGGCGCCGACTGGATCCTGGTAAAGCCCGGCCTGCCGTACCTCGACATCATCCACCGCCTGCGTCAGGCCACGGCCCTGCCCATCGCCGCCTACCACGTCAGCGGCGAGTACAGCATGCTGAAGGCGGCCGCTGCGCAGGGTTGGCTCGACTACGACCGTGTTTTGATGGAGAGCCTGGTAGCCCTCCGTCGCGCCGGGGCGGATCTGATCTTTACCTATGGCGCGGTGGATGCGGCGCGACAGTTGCGGGTTGGCTGACCGACCAGGCGTGATCGCCGCGCCCAGTTGATCCACAGCCCTTGCTTCGCGACGGCGCGTGACACAAACTGGCGACATGATCCCTTGTAAACATGTGAAGCGCGTTTGGCACCTCGTTGCGAAGCGTTGGCCACGCGTGGTTCTACCACTGCTGTGTACCATCGCGCTGGCCGCCGAAGTGCATGATCCGTTTGTGCAGATCGGCCGAGTCCCTGCCTTGGCGGTGCTGCGGGAGATCCGCCCGCTGCTCGCCAAGTCGCCCCAGGACCAAGCGCTGCTTGGCACGGCGATTCGCGCGATGGTCGTGCTCTGCGTAGAGCCAGCCATGGAGAACTGTGGGGGCATCGGACCCTGGTATCAGCAGCTCCAGGCGCTTGCCGTGCGCTGGCGCAAGGCTGCCGGACCGTCACCCGCCGATCCGCTGCCCGGTCTCTGGGCCGACTGGATCGCTGGCAAGGGGGCCGCGGTGCTGGCGAAACTGCCAGAGAATGTCACCGGAGAATCCCGCGCGCTGCGCATCCTGGCCGGATTTGACCTGCGCGGCTGGCCCTCGGCCAGCGCCAGCAACATCGAACAATTCGCCGGCGCAGTGGCCCATGTCCAGTTGGGACTCGGCGGACAGCTTGGCCCTATTTCGAAAGTCTTAAGTTCTCAATTGCAGGCATGCGGAATTCAGATTGGAGAAGGATATGCCCGTAGCGACGAGTGGAATGCGGTGCTTTTCGCCGCCCTTGCGGACCCTCTGGTCGATGACGAGCAGGCCCGTAAGGCCCTGCTATCGATCGCCCAAGTTCGGGGCCTGAGTGTACCGCCCAATGCCGATCGCCGCGCCATGGCGGGATTGCTGTTGAAACGGACCGCAGGAGCCCGCTCATTAACGGAAAGTTATGCAACGATAGCTGGATTTCATGCGTCGTTAGCTGGATTGGCAGTGCTGGACGCTGGCGTGCGCGGTGGCGCAGATCCGGCCCCGGAACGGCTTGCTGGCCCAGGTGATGTCGCTTCGTGGCTGATGCAACGTGGTGCGCAGTTGGAGCTAGGCTGGAGCAGCCCGCTGGCTCCAGATGAACCTGAAATAATGCCTGGGTGGCGGCGACTTCACGATGGCGATAGCCAGGCGGCACGGGCTGAATTGATGTCGTTGATGAAGCGCAGCGAGTATCCTTGTCCCGGCATCTTCGAACTCATCGATAATTATCACGTTATCGTCTCGGCTGACGGAACCTATACCTTCAAACCGCGCTCGAACGATTTCAAGGCAGAGGTCAGGAAGATCGTGTTGAATGATATGGAGCGAGGCCTGCGCCCTCCACGGGGTGTGTCTAGGCTCCGCACCGACGATCCGCTCGGGGAAAAGGACAAAGACCAAGTCGTCGAACAACTGCGGCGGCGCCTCGGCGACGATCCCTGCGACCTGCGGGCGCTCAAAATCCTTGATCAGATGGAGGGCTCATCCTTCCGCTCCATTCCCGGCGGCCCGCCAGTCGCCGAGTGGGTAGACGCTGCGATTGACCGCCAGGCGACGCCAGAGTTGGGCGCAGCCGAAGCCGTGGCGATCACCTGGCGCGGCCTGATCCACCTGCCTGGTGGGAGGATCTCGTTGACGCTTGCATGTGCCGGGTACGCCCGCCTGGTCATCGACGGAGAGTCGCTCGTCGCCTATTCGCATAAGGGAGCCGAAGCGACCCGAGCATGGGACCGGGCTGAGGGTTGGTATCGGTTCGATCTGCGTGCCGTGCGGACAGATACCCGCAAGGGAGCCATGCGGTGCAAGCTCTCGTGGGGAACTGGCGGCCCCACGCTGCCAATACCACCTGCGGCCTTCGCCCATGGTCAACCGCAGCAGGCGGGGTTGCTGGCTCAGGGCTGGAGTACGACAATCACTCAGTCAATGCGCTGGGGATTCTGGCGATTGGCGGGTGAGCGGACCGTGGCTCAGGCGCGGGCACACCCCTGGCATGTGCGCACCGTTCCCGCGGCCGCCTACGTCCTGTTGGATAGAGGGGAAGCGAAGGAGGCCAACCGTCTTTTGCAGACCATCCCGGCGCGTCAGTTGAGCGACGATGGTAGGCTGGCCACGCTGGTCGCCGCGCTGGCGGCAGATGCTCCGCGCGAGGTCCAGTTGACCGCCATGAAGACGTGGGGCGGTCTGATGCCGGTGCAGCGCATAGAAGATTTTGAATTCGGTCTCCAGGGTATGCGGGGGCTCCTCTGCCATCAGCTTGAACGCGAGATCCATCGCCTGGATCTGCAGCAGGAACTGCTGAGCGTCTTACCCGCGCGACCGAACGACAGCTTAGCCGCGCTGTGGCTGCGGACGTCCATGACGCTGGGCCGAGGCGACCTGGCAGAAGCTCGCAAGCAACTCATGAACCTTGGCCAGGTGATGCGCAGCGATGCAAAGTTGGCGTCAGGGGGGGTGGTGCCTGATCCAGAGTTCTATGGCATCGCCTGTCTGCACTGGTGGCTCCTGGAAAGGGCGTTCAAGAACCTCGATACCCCACCGCTGCAGTTCAGCGAGTGGTGGACTGCCGCCGAAGCCCGGGCAGAGCTCAGCACAATCAAGGACTATGCGACGGGCGTCATCGATCTGGCGTCGGCCCAGGCCACCTTGAATGGCGTGCCGGCCGCTGCTGCTCTTGATTATTACCATGGTCTGGTCCTGCTGACGACCGGCTCACCTGGAAAGGCCCAGGCCGTCCTGACCGCATTTGCCAAAGACCACGCCGGCCTTGCCGAGGCGCCGGTTGCCGGCGCCTTGGCCAGATGGCTAGCCAAGCAAACGCCCCAGACCCTTGCCGGACTTCCCGCCGGCAAGCCGCTCGCGGCAGGATCTGCTTCAGATTTCTGACCGAACGTCGCCGCCGTCGCCACTGGCTTTGGGGCAGGCCAAGTTTGGAAATCCTGGGCGCGCTGCGGCTGCACCTTGACCACCAGGTCGCCACGGGCTTCTGGGCAGGCCAAGTGTGGAAATGGCAGACCATATAATGTCTGATAATATATATTGTGTTATTTTTTTATCGTCTCAATGGCATTTATCTAAAAGACTTATGAAATATGTGGAGTAGTCGCCGAGGAAGCTGCCACCTGGGGCTGACAGAAGATCGTCCGAGCTCAAGCGTTCAGCTGGAAATGGAATACCCGGACCGCTCCGCCAGAGCTGCGTTGCTCAGCCGCCCAGGAAGCGATGCAAATGGTCCCGCTCCCAGCGCAGGGCTAGATCAAGCTGGGGGAAACGCGCTTCCCAGGTGCGGAAACGGCCGCTGTGGGGCGTTTCGCCGCGCAGTGGGCTGGCAGCTTGGGCGTGATGGCACATCTCGTGGAAGAGAACGTAATCGAGGAACAGGCTGGCGACCCAGGGCTCCACCATGCGCGGATGCAGGCGGATGGTCGCTGCGGTGCGGTGATAGGTCGCGAAATGGATGCGCCGCTGGCGCCTTTTGTGGTTTTGCCGGGCCATGACCAGGCGGGGCAGGGTCAGATGGGCGAACCAGTTGGCGTGCAGTTGTTTCAGGACGGCATGGGGATCGATGGCCGACCCTAACGCTGGCAAGTCTAGTGGCGGTGGGAAGGTGGCGCGGTGGCTGGCACGCCGCTTGGCCTGGACGGCATCCAGGATGAGGCGCAGACCCGGTGGCAACTGGCGGCCGCGGGACATGACCCAGGCAATGATGAGCGGTATAGCGTCGGCATGGTTCACCAAGTCCTCGTGGACGCTGAGCCGCAGTCCGGTGCGCGGATCGCCGCGCAGGCCCAGCAGCAGGCCACGGTTGCGATTGGCGCGGACCGTGATTGTGGTGCCGACGGCGCGTAGACCCTGCTGCAAGCGCAGGACCTGGGCCTCAAGATCGCCCTCCGGTTCTTGCGCGATGCTCATGAGATCGGCAGTCGTGTGTTCAGATTAAAAAACTATGAAAATAGGAAGGTGCCGATGCGCACCTCGGTGGCACCTTCGGCCACGGCCAGTTCGTAGTCGCCGGACATGCCCATCGAGAGGCGCGCAAGACCATGCTGCTCGGCGATTGCCCGCACCATTGCAAAACAGTGGCGAACCGCATCCGCTGGGACCGTCGGTCCGAGTTCAGGGGCCATGGTCATCAAGCCAACTAATTGCAAAGAAGCCTGCGCGCGCACCGCATCGCAGAGGGAACCGGCCCCCTCTGGTGGCACGCCGGCCTTGGCCCCCTCACCACTGGCGTTGACCTGTACAAAGACCGGGAATGGCGCGGTGCGCTGGTCACAAGCCTTGGCTAGGCGCGCGACGTGATCCAGGTCGCAGAGACTGTGGAGGCTGCTCGCCAGGCGCGCGTACTCGGACAACTGACGGCCCTGCACCCGCCCAATGCCGTGGAAGCGACCACCGGGTGGAGCCGCCGCCGCCATGGCGGCCAAGTGATCGATGCGATTTTCGCCCCAATCAGCGACTCCGGCAGCCAATAATTCCGACAATACCTCGGGGCCTTGCGACTTGGTCACGGCGATCAGGCGTACCGCGTCGGGATCACGCCCGGCCTGGCGGGCAGCCTCCGCGAT
>JBBQTJ010000101.1:0-10389 GCA_038213315.1 Planctomycetota bacterium | reverse complement strand
GCCAAAGTCGCCGCTTTCGATGCGGACCAACTCGGGGCAGCAGCCCAGGTGGCCAGCAAATATCTTGGCGCTCCGGAGCCGACCTGGAGCGATCACTTGGCAGCCATCCTGGCCAAATCCCCAGCGCGCAGTCTCGATTTGTGGCTGGGGGTGAGCCCGCCAACCCCAGTGGTGGCCAACGCTTTGGCCGAACGTGCGGCTGATGGCACCACCGCTGGCATCATCGCCTTCAGCCTGCGTAAGCGCTTGGCGGCGGATCGGGCCGGTTGGGAGCCGCTCCTTCCGACCATTGCCGCCAAGGCCAATGGCCGACTTGATGGCCTGGGCAAATGACCGCTGTGCAGCGGATCACACCATCATTGGTTTGAATTTGGACAGGGGGTAGCCGGAAAGAGATTGCCAAGCATGCTAGGCCTCTAACTTCCGCACCAACGACCAGCACCCCGAGCAACAGCGACCAAGACCATGAACGCGACGACCACCCTCCGCTCCTACAATCCTGCCATCATCCCTGCGCTTGCCGACCGCGTCAGTCAAACGCCGGAAGTAGTCGCAACGGTGGTCGAGCGTCTGTGTGCGGGCATGACCTTGACCAACGCGTTTGCCGGCACCACCTTCACGTACGCGATGCGGGAGCACGTGGTCCGGGCCATCAACTGGACACTTGCCTGGCGCAACAAGGGCCTGCGCGCCAGCCCCAAGGTCGGCGCGTTGACCAAAGACGAGGCGATGCGCCTCCTTGAACAGCGCGTACCCCAGGTCGAGATCGCCAAGCTGGCCGGAGTCAGCCGTCAACGCATCCAGCAGGTCGAGAAGGACGCCGGCCGCCGCCGCCGCATGCCGCGTCGCCCCGGCCCCAAGCGGGATCCCGAGACCATGGGCAATTATCTGCGCAAAGCGCGCCAGATGATGAACAAAGGTGCCGATCATGACAGCATCGCCAACGCCTATGGCATTGGCGTTGGCGAGTTGCGCGCCCACTTGATCTGGGCCTCTCACCACCTCGGTGGCGAATGGACGATGGCCAGCGCCCCGATCCTCGACAAGCCCCTGGCCGTATCGCTCGATCATTTGCGCGCGCACATGACCGAAGCCCAGCAGATGTGGGAACAGCGCACCAGCCTGGCGACGATCGCCGCCAAGTACGGCATGGCCATTGCCGAGATGAAGCGGCACATGTCCGTCTGTCGTCAGCACCTTGAGCCCCAGTGGTTCCGTCACCGTCTGGCCCCGTGGGTAGTGGTGCCGGCTGGTCGCTAAGGCAGGTCAGATCAAGCATCATCGCTGCAGCCTGCCGGATCATCCTCGGCAGGCTGTTTCGTTGGACCTTAAACCAGGCGCCAGCGGCGTTCATTCACCTGTTTGCGCGGGCGGCCCGGGGCCACGGTCGGCAATTTGGTGATGGTCATGGCGATGTCCAGGTTCGCTTTGCCGCCCAAGTAATAGCTGTGCTCGAGAATCCCGCCCACCAGGTCCGAGCAATCGATGTGCTGGATCTTGGTGTGCACCTGGGTCGGGCGGGCCGGGCCGGCCGTGCCCAGGCGGTCAGCGTTGCCCTTGGTGTAATCGCTGCCTTTCAGCGCCAGATCGCCGCCATTGGTGTAGACCTCGATCGAGCCGCAGATCTCGTCCAGACGGCCCAGGGGCTGCTCTGGCTCAAGGACGTTGTCGTCCACGTCCGCTGCGCACAGGAAGGCGTGGGTGAAGATGCGGGGCATGGTGCCCGGACAGAATTCGGCGACGCGCTCAATGGCGTTCTGCAGCACGTAATTGCCCATCGAATGGCACAGCAGATGCACGTTCTGACTGCATGGCTTGGCCTGGCCCTGCAGCACGCGGCCGCGCAGGTCGTTGAGGAAGTCGCGAAATTTCAGGAAGGCGCGACCGACGGCATAGCCGCTGGCCTTGGCGTCAGTGCGGTCGCTGCGGTAGGAGGTAAACGGCAGCATCTGCCCATCGGATGGCCAGGTGAACAGTACGACCACCACGTCTTGCCGGCCTTGGCGGTTGAGCATCGACTGCAAGGCCAGGGCCCCGGCCACTGCTTCCACCCAGGACACATTGTAGCCGTGGATATAGACCAGCACGTCGGCGCCGCCATCCATGCTAGTCTTCAGGTCGGCGAACAGCGCGGCCGAGCCCAGGATTTTTGCCGGCTGCAGGTCATCCGGACGTGTCGGATCCAAGGACTCGGGATAGGCGGTGATGGTCATCGGCCGCTGCGCCAGATAGGTGGCTAGCGATTCGCCATCGCCAGCGCCAAGGCGAGACACTTTGCGTTTTAGGCAGCCCTGGACCGTGCGCTGGTCGACCTGCATGGTCACCTTGCCGAAGCGCAGGTTCTCGGCGCCATCGCCACTGAATTTCGGCCCATAACCCGTGGGACTGAAGCGCTGGCTGCCCAGGTGTCCGCGATTGGTGCCGTAATATAAGGTAAGGGTATTCATGGGGGCGGAGCCTGCCAAGTCCCACCGATCTGGTCAATGTGCGTTTACCATTAACGACGACGGGCGGGCTGCATGGCAGCCCGCCCGTCCCGGATCCTTCACGTCGAGCCAGTTTTTACAGACTGACCTTATAGGCCTTGGTCGGCTTGACCGTGGCCCGGATCTCGTCGACGACCGCCCCGGGCAGCGGGTCATCCAGGGTCAGGATCACCAGGGCATCGCCGCGACCGTCGATACGGCTGACTTCCATGCGGGCGATGTTGATGTGGTGGTTGCCCAGGATCGAGCCGTACTTGCCGACCATGCCCGGACGGTCCGGGTACTCCATCACCAAAAGGTGCCCGCCGATGGGCAAGTCGATGGGGTACTCGTTATAGCGCAGGACGCGCAGTTGGCCGTTCACCAGCGCGCCGGCGATGATGTGCCGGCCGGCCGAGGTCACCGCGGTGACAGTGAGCTGCTCGCCGGCCTGCTCGCTAGAGGACGAGACCAGGCTGATGCCGCGCTCCTTGGCGATCTGGTTGACGTTGACGAAGTTAACCACCTGGCTGCTGATCCGGCCCAGGGCGCCCTTGAGCGCGGCGGTCGCCAGCGGACGGATGTCGTACTTCGCCAGGTCGCCGCGCGCGGTCACCTCAAGTCCCAGGAGGGGCTGGTCGAGGGTCTGCACTACGGCGCCGCCAAGAGTTTCGGCGGCCGCCAGGTAGCCATCGATCGCAGGATCGACGCGCAGCTGCACGTTGACCGCATTGATGATCTTACCGGTCGCAAAGTAGGCGTTGAACTGGTTGGCGATGTCCACCGATACCTTCACCTGGGCCTCTTCGGTGCTGGCGCCCAGGTGCGGGGTGATGATGGCGTTGGTCACGCCATAGAGGGGGTGATTGGCCTGGGTGGGTTCGGACTCGAACACGTCCAGGGCCGCGCCAGCGATCACGCCGGTCTTCAAGGCTTCGGCCAGGGCGGCTTCATCGATGATGCCACCACGGGCGACGTTGACGATGCGCGCGCTCTTCTTCATGGTGCGCAGCCGCTCGGCGTTGATCAGGTTGCGGGTCTGCTCGGTCAGGGGCGTGTGCAGGGTGATGATGTCCGCACGGGTCAGCAGTTCGTCGAGGCTGACGCCTTCGATGCGCAGTTCCTTGGCGACTTCCGGGCTCAGGAAAGGATCGTGGGCGATGACGGTCATGCCCGCGGCCTGCAGCACCTGGGCGACATGCTTGCCGATCTTGCCCAGGCCGACAATGCCCAGGATCTTGCCGTCCAGCTCGATGCCGGTGAAGGACTTCTTGTCCCACTCGCCCTTGGTCAGCTTGGCGTGGGCCTGGGGGATCATGCGCGCCACGGCAAAGATCATGCCCAGGGTGTGCTCGGACGCGGACACGATGTTGCCCATCGGCGCGTTCATGACGATCACGCCCGCCTGGTTGGCGGCGGGGATATCCACGTTGTCGACGCCTACGCCGGCGCGGCCGACCAGTTTCAGGGTGGGGCTGCCGGCCTTGAAGACCTTTTCGGTCACCTGGGTGGCAGAGCGCACCACCAGGCCGTCGTATTCACCGATGATCTTGAGCAGGTCCTCAGCGCCAATCTTCTTGGACTCGACGGTGTGACCGCCCTGCTTGAGGATGTCGAGGCCTTCGACGGCCATGCCGTCGGTGACAAGGATACGGGCCATGGGATGCGCTCCGGAATGGGGAGTGAACGGGTGAGGAAGCGAAAGATCGCGAGAATGTACCGCAAATAAAGCATGAAGGGCATTTTTCAATGCTCCTAAGACATGGACTGTCAATTTCTGATGCGTTATTGGCATCTATTCAGAGACGCTGACCTTTGAGTGACTTGAACGCAGCATTGACAGGGTCAATTAAAACCCAACGTCCCGGTCCTCTGTCCCTCCACCGTGTCGACCCCGCCATGACCACCTACGAGATCCGCGATCCGGTTCACCAGACCATCATCATCACCGAGCCTGAGCGCCTGGTGGTGGATCATCCCCTGGTGCAGCGTCTTCGCCACATCCGCCAACTCGGCTTCGTCCACCTGGTCTATCCGGGGGCCGTGCACGACCGTTTCCAGCATAGCCTGGGGGTCATGCATCTGGCCGGTGATCGCTTCCGTCATCTGATCGAGGCCAGGCCGGCAGCGCTGGCAGGTTTTGGCGCCGACGACCTGGACTATGCCTATCGGCTGCTGCGCTTTGCCGGTCTGCTCCACGACACCGGTCATCCGCCCTATAGCCATACCACCGAGCCGTGGCTGCCTGCGGTCGAGGCCGTGCGCCTGCCGGACGCATGGTATCGGGAGGGTCAGCGTCCCACCGGCCGCCAGGCGACCCACGAGGATTTTTCCCTGGCCGTGGTCCATGCCCTGGCCCAGGCCGGGGTCCTGCCTCAAGATCAGGCCCAGGACATCGCGGCGGTATTGTGCCCGGTGGTGCGGCGCAGCCCGCGCCTGGCGGCCCTGGGATCCTTGGTGGGCGTGCTGCGCGCCCTGGTGTCGGGCGAACTCGACGCTGATCGGGCCGACTATCTGCTGCGCGACAGCCATTTCGCCGGGGTCAGCTACGGCATTTACGATCTCAACCGCTTGCGCGCCTGCGAAACCGTGCTGGCCGGCCCCGATGGTCCTGAGTTGGGCCTGGACGCCCACGGGGTGCATGCGCTGGAAGGACTGCTGCTGGCCCGTTATCAGATGTTCCATCAGGTCTATTTTCACAAAACGCCACCGGCCTTCGAATACTATCTGGCCCAGGCCATCGCCGAGGAAGAGATCCCTTTCCGCCTGCGCGGACTAGACGACTTGGCCGACCTGCGCGATGACAGCCTGACCGGCGCCTTGCACGCGGCCCGCGCTAAGAACCTGCCGTGGAGCAAGCGCATCCTTGATCGCGAACCAGCCAAGCTGGTCCTGCGCGAACGCTTAGGGATGGACCAGCAGGAAAACTTCCTGGCCCAGCACCTGGTCGATGAATTAAAATCCGCCGGCTGCCACGTGTTCAGCCGCCACTCGTGCCAAGCCTTCACCCGCCTGGCCGGTGCTGGCGCCGTTGCCGACGGCACCCGCCTGCTGTGCGAGCGCCGCGTCCTGGGCCGTCCCATCATCGAGCCCATCGCCCGCCACAGCGACCTGCTCGCTGTATTCAACCGCCCCATCGACCTGCGTCACACCTATGTGCTGCGCGCTGACGCAGCTCGCGCGGTTAGCGTGATGGAGCGAATGGACGTGATATGAATGGGTTCTGGTTGATGGGGTATGGTGAACAGCGGGCGCGGACTGTGGCGTAGAGGTAATGGCAGACGGCGACAGCGGCTGTCACCTTATCCCATACCCCATCAACCATAGCCAAGTTCACACTCCCAATTTGCCCCTACGAACCAGCTCCCCCTCATCGCACACCCGCGCCGGCGTGTAGCCCTTGAGGGGGATGATGTGGGTGTGGATGGCGTCGAGGAAGTCGACTGGGAAGGGGAAGAAGGCGTCTTCCAGTTCGTCGGGCGGGGTGATCCAGTTGCGGGCTCCGACGATGACCGGCGGCGCGTCCAGGTCGTTGAAAGCCATGGTGGTGATGTCGGCGGCCATGGTCTGCAAGACGCTGCCGCGGACGCAGGCATCGGAAGCGAGCAGGATTTTGCGCGTCTTGCGCACGCTGGCCAGGACCTTGGTGTAGTCGAAGGGCACGATCGAGCGGGCGTCGATCAGTTCGACCGAGATGCCCCACTTCTCTTCCAGCTGCTTGGCGGCTTCCATCGCCCGGTAGAGGGTCGCGCCGACGGTCAGGATGGTGAGATCCTTGCCGACTTTCTTGACGTCGGGATCACCGAAGGCGACTTCGTAGCGGCCTTCGGGCACCGGGGTGAACAGCTCGACCTGGTCGTAGCTGCGCTGGCTTTCGAAGAACACCACCGGATCGGTGCCGGTCAGGGCGCTGTACATCAGGCCCTTGGCGTCATACGGCGTGGCGGGGAAACAGACCTTCAGGCCGGGGATGTGGGCGCAGAGGGCGGTCCAGTCCTGGCTGTGCTGGGCGCCGTACTTGGCGCCGACGGACACGCGCAGCACCACCGGCATTTTCAGGATGCCGGCGGACATGCTCTGCCACTTGGCCATCTGATTGAAGATCTCGTCGCCGGCCCGACCCATGAAGTCGCAGTACATCAGCTCGACCAGCGGCCGGCCGCCTTCCAAGGCGTAGCCGACGGCGGTGCCGACGATGGAGGCCTCGCTGATCGGGCTGTTGAACAGGCGGTTGTAGGGCAGGGCTTCGGTCAGGCCGCGATAGACCGCGAAGGCGCCGCCCCAATCGCGGTTTTCTTCGCCGTAGGCGACCATGGTGGGATCGGTGTAGAAGCGGTCGATGATCGCTTCGAAGAGCGCGTCGCGGTATTGGATCGAGGCGGCCTTGGGCAGGGCCTTGCCATCCGCGCCGATGCCGATGCGCGCCTTGCCGGCCAGCTGCTTGCTGCGGGGATTCTCGGCGATGGTGGGGATCAGCACGTCGGGCTTGCGGTCCAGCAGCTTCTCGACCTTGCCGTTCGAGAACATGGTCTGCTCCAGCAGATTGCCGTTCACTTTCAGATTCACCCGCGGGCTGATGACCAGATCGATGGACTTTTTGTAGCAGCGCAGGATCAGCGCGTCGATGTCGGCCTGCATTTTTTTGAGGTCGGCGTCGGTGAGCACGCCGTTCTTGATCAGGTCCTGGGCGAAGCAGGTCAGGGGATCGTGCTTCTGCCAGGCTTCGATCTCTTCCTTGCTGCGGTAACTGCTGGCGTCGGACGGGCTGTGGCCCGAGAAGCGGTAGGTGACGGTATCCAGCAGCACCGGGCCCTTGCCGTCTTCGATGATCTTTTTCTTACGACGGATGGCATCGATCACCGCGAGGGGATTGAAGCCGTCGATGCGCTCGGCGTGCATCTGCTCGGGATTGAGGCCGGCGCCCATGCGCGCGAGCATGCCGAAGCCCATGGTCTCGCCGACCGGCTGGCCGCCCATGCCGTAGAAGTTGTTGTTGAAGTTGATGATGACCGGCAGGCCCTTGTTGTAGGGCGCGGGCCACAACTGCCGGAACTGGTCCATGGTGGCGAAGCACAGGCCTTCCCACACCGGGCCGCAGCCAGCCGAGGCGTCGCCGATATTGGCGATGACGATGCCCTTCTGCTGATTGCAGAGCTTGAAGAGGGCGGCGCCCACGGCGATGTCGCCCGAGCCGCCGACGATGGCATTGTTGGGGTAGATGCCGAAGGGGGGGAAATAGGCATGCATCGAGCCGCCCATGCCCTTGTTGATGCCAGTCTCGCGGGCGAAGATCTCGGCCAGGGAGCCATAGATCAGGAAATCCATCGCCAGCTCATTGGTCGTGCCGCTGAAACCCTGCTCCACCACCTTGAGGATCGCGCCGCCAAAGTAGCTGCTCATGATGCCCTTCAGGGCGGCGTCATCGAGCTTGGCAATCGCGGACAGGCCTTTGGCAAGGATTTCGCCGTGGCTGCGGTGGCTGCCATAGACGTGGTCGTCGACGCCCAGCAGGTAGCATTGGCCGACGGCGGTGGCCTCTTGGCCGATGGACAGGTGGGCGGGGCCGCGGTGATTGTATTCGATGCCAGCGAACACGCCCTGCTTCTTCACCGCGTCGAGCATGTTTTCGAAGCTGCGGATGATCATCATGTCCCGCTGCATGCGGATCAGGTCGGCCTTGCTGATGGTGCCAGCCTTGAGTTCGTCAGCGACGCCGCGCTGGTACTCGTTCACCATGATCGGCTGGAAATCGATCCGGCCCTTGGCGCGCGAGGTTTCGGGAAGGATGGGCAGGGATTTGGGCATGGCTGGCTCGGGAACAGGAAGGGCGTCAGGGATGAAGCAGAGGGATGCCGCGTTCGGCGAAGAAGGCGGACCAGGACGCATCGGGAATGCGGTCGGTGACCACCTTGGCGATGCGCTCCCAACCGACGATGCGGAACAGGGAGGGGGTCTGGAACTTGCTGTGGTCGACCAGCAGCACGGTTTCGCGGGCGTTGGCCACGGCGGTGCGATGCAGTTGTGCACTTTCCGCGTCGCTGGCGCTGATGCCGGCCTCGGGGCCGATGCCGTCCGCGCCGATGAAGCAGACGTAGCCGCGCAAATCGCTGAGCGCTGACACCGCCATCGGTCCGACCGCGTCGAGGCGCTCGGGGCGATAGCGGCCGCCGATGATCAGCACCTCGGTGTGGCGCAGCTCGGCCGCCAGCCGCGTACTGTTGCAGATCACGCCCAGGTCCCGCCGTTCGCCCAGGTGTTGGGCCATGGCGAAGCAGGTGGTGCCACTATCGAGGAAGATCTGATCGCCATCGCGCACCAGCTTGGCCGCCAGCTGCCCGACGATCGCCTTGTCGTCGGCGTGACGCAGGGCTTTGGCCTGGAAGCTGAAATCCGCATCCCGCGGCAGGCGTGCGCCGCCATGAATCAGTTCCGCCTGATGCTCTTCCGCCAGGGCCTTGAGGTCACGGCGCACCGTGGCTTCGCTGACCACCAGGCGGGTGGCCAGTTCCGAGACCGAGACCTGCTTCTGGTCGAGCAGCTCGGCCATCACGCGGGCACGGCGGGATCGTGCAGCTTGGCTCATGGGCACTGGCTCATTACTGGCGCTATCAATATCAACTTTGTCGTTTTCGTCAAGTTCCGTGTTCTTTTCGTTGTTGAAAATCGTCAGGCAGACCTATAACCCTGCACATCGGCCCATCCCCCGGTATCCAACCATGACCACGCTCTTGCTGCCCGCCGCCCTCAACGGCGCCTCCAACGCCACCGTCCGCCGCTGGTTCGTGGCGCCAGGCGGAGCCATCACGGCCGGCCAGGTACTGGTCGAGCTGGATACGAACGATGCGTTGGTGCGCGTCACCGCCGCCGCTGCGGGCACGCTGATCAGCATCGCGGCCCCGGTGGGCACGACGGTGGCGGCAGGCGGGACTTTGGGAGAAACAACCGTCGCGGAGTCGCGGGGTCGCGAGGTCGCGGAGTCGACAGCCATCGTGACCGCGACCGTTGGTGGTTCCCCAATTCTTGACCCCGCGGCCCCGCGACCCCGCAACCCCGCGACAGCAATTCTAATGCCCCAAGCCGGCAACAGCATGGAAGAGGGCCGCATCATCGCGTGGCGCGTGAAGGCTGGCGACGCCATCACCATCGGCCAGATCCTCTGCGAGATCGAGACCGACAAGAGCACTATCGAGTTCGAATCCCCAGTCGCCGGCGTCATTGGCGCGATCGCCACGCCGGCCGGTGGCGTGCAGGCTGTGAAGCAGCCGATTGCGTACCTGAATGATGGCGCAGTGACAACTATCGCGGAGTCGCGGGGTCGCGGGGTCGCGGAGTCGACAGTCGCAGCCACAACGTCTTCTGACTCCGACGCCGCGACGCCGCGACCCCGCGACGAGGCGACGGCCAATCTGATGCCCCAAGCCGGCAACAGCATGGAAGAGGGCCGCATCATCGCCTGGCGAGTGAAGGCTGGCGATGCCATCACCATCGGCCAGATCCTCTGTGAGATCGAAACCGACAAGAGCACCATCGAGTTCGAATCGCCGATTGCCGGCATCATCGGCGGCATTCTCACGCCCGCAGGCGGGGTACAGAAGGTCAAGCTGCCGATCGCGCATTTGAATGACGGCGCCGCGCCAAGCACAACAGCCGTCGCGGAGTCGCGGAGTCGCGGGGTCGCGGAGTCGACAGCCACCATTGATTCTTCTGTCACCGACCTCGCGACCCCGCGACCCCGCGACCCCGCGACAGCGGTTGCCAGTGGTCGCGTTCCCGCCTCGCCCGCCGCCCGCAAGCTCGCCGCCGAGAAGGGCGTCGACCTCGCCAGCGTCAGTGGCAGCGGTCCCGGTGGTCGCGTGCTCTCCACCGACGTCGCTACAGCCAAGCCCGCAGCTAAGGGCGAGAAGTCCGACGCGAAGAAGGCGGT
>JBBQTJ010000100.1:0-10445 GCA_038213315.1 Planctomycetota bacterium | reverse complement strand
GTGCTGGCTGGTCTCGGTCAGCCAGCGATACAGCGGGGCGATCTCCTTACCGCTCACCGCGACCTTGGCCATCAACGGAAAGGTGACGCGGAATTTGGTGGAGCAAAACTGCTGGATCTCTGCATTAGTGCCGGGTTCCTGGCCCATGAAGTCGTTGCTGGGCACACCGATCACCACCAGCCCCTGGGCGGCATACGTGGTGTTCAGGGCTTGCAGGCCGTCGTACTGGCCGGTGAAGCCGCAGCGGCTGGCGGTGTTGACGATCAGCAGGACCTTGCCCCGCAGGTTCGCCAAGGGATAGGCCGAGCCATCACTGGCGGTGAGGGTGAAATCGTGGGCACTGCCGGTGACTGGGGTGTCGGCGGCAGAGCTGCAGCCGATGCCGAACAGGGCGAGGAAGGCGAGGGAGGTTGAGCGGATCATGACGCCTATACGTTCAAATCGTTCATCTCGGATGCAGACGTTTCCCCGGGCATGAGGTAGACTCCCCGGTCATGCCCGCTGCCCGCCGTGTCCACAAACTCCACGCCGACCCCACCCGCACAACTGCTTGCGGCCACGTGGCTGGCTCGTTCCAGGCCCTCGCCGGGACCCAGAAGATGCGTCCTAAGTCACTTTCAAATCAGGCGCTAACGACTCCTCGACCCGGCGACCACGCGACCCCGCGACCCGCCCGCGTCCCCCCTCGGCACGCCCCTTGCGATGAGCCCTTCACGCCATGATCGTCATTGCCGGCATCCTCTTCGGTGTGTTCTCCTTTGCGGCAGCCTACTTTCTGCACGGCGGATCGATCGGCATCTTCTTTGATGCCTGGACCGAATTCATCGCCATCGGTGGCGGCGCCTTCGGCATCTTCCTGGCTGGCAATGGGGTCAGCGGGGTAAAAAACGCCATCGCCGGACTGCTGCACTTGCTCAAGCCCGATCCGTATTCGAAGAAGGCCTTCACCGACCTGCTGGTGATGCTCTATCAGATCTTCTCGGTGGCACGGCGCGACGGCCTGCTGGGGCTCGAAAGCCATCTCGAAGATCCGAAGAAGAGCACGATCATGTCCAAGAACCACACCTTCCTGCATGACCATCACGCGGTCGAGTTCTTCTGCGACACCTTGAAGGTCATCGTCAGTGGCGGCGTGCAGCCGCACAGCCTGGACGAGATGATGGAGATCGACATCGAAGCGACCCACAAGGCCGAGAGCATGACGCCCGATGCGCTGCAGAACGTCGGCGACGCCATGCCCGCGGTCGGCATCGTGGCCTGCATCCTGGGCGTGGTCATCACCATGGGCAAGATCGGTGGCGATCCCCTGGCCATCGGCCATGCCATCGGCATCGCGCTGATCGGTACCCTGCTGGGCATCTTTGCCGCGTATGTGGTGATGTTTCCCGCGGTGCGCGCCATGGCTGGCCGCCATGTGACTTCGGGCGCCTATGTCGCCTGCATCCGCCAGGCAGTCTTCAGCTTTGCGCGCGGTGAACCGCCCGTGACCTGCATCGAATTCGCCCGCCGCTGCATCGATCCGGCGCTGCGCCCCGGCTTTGACGAACTCGACAAGGCCGTGAAGGCCGCCAAGAATGGATAGCCTCTGCGCGGTTTTGGCGGGCTGAGCCATGGCCGACGACAAGCACCAGCCGATCATCATAAAAAAGAAGAAGGGTGGCCACGCCGCTGCCCACGGCGGCGCCTGGAAGCTGGCCTTCGCCGATTTCATGACCGCGATGATGGCGTTCTTCCTGGTGATGTGGATCGTCGGCCTGGACGTGAAGACCCGCTCTGGACTAGCCGAGTACTTCTCGAATCCTGGCGCCTTCCAACAGAATATGCGTTCGTCGCCCTATGTCCTGCAAATGGACGGCAAGCCGCCCATGCCCCCGCCAGACCTGGTCCGGCAGACGGTGCGAGAATTGCACAACATCGATATCGAAGCCGCCATGGCCTTCGCTGCGCGGCTGAAGATGGTCATGGACAACGAGCCGCGCTGCGCCGCGGTCCGGCCCTTCGTGGACCTGGTGCTCAGCGAAGACGGCCTGCGCATCGAGTTGCTTGAAGGAGCCGGCGGCATCTTCTTCGCCAATGGCACCATGAGCAGCTTCCGTGAAGCGGGGAAGCTGATGATCCAGGTCATCGCCCCCACCCTGGCCGGCAGCCGCAAGCGTCTGACCATCGAGGGCCACACCGACAAAAAATCCATCCCCCTGGCGGTGCGCTGGGACGTCAGCGGCAGTCGCGCCCTGGCGGTGCGCCGCGTCCTTGAAGACGGTGGCTGCGCCGCCAACCAGTTCAGCACCGTGAAGGCCATGGCCGACATCCGCCTGCGCCGCGGCGACGCCCCCGACGGCCTGGACAATCTGCGCGTGAGCATCGTCATTCCGTTTGATGCGGAGTAGCGGCGCGGGGCTGCTGGCCGGCGCGGACTGCCCGAGCGCGTCCTGCTTGGGGTCGAGGCCGCCAATCTTGAGGGCGCCATCGCGCGCATGCTGCGTTGCATTCCCCCGGGCGTCCTCCCCGCGACGATGCCCATGGAGCGCCTGGAGCGTTCGTTGCTCGACCGAGAGCGGTCGCTGTCCTCTTATATCGGTCATGGCATTGCGATCCCGCATGCGCGCATCGAAGGCCTGAGCGGGGCGCTGGTCGCCTTCGCCCGCATTCGTGGCGGCGTCCTTGTCCAGGGGCGCCAAGAGCGGGCGCGCATGGCCTTCCTGCTGCTGACGCCCGCTGAGAACCCCCGCCAGCACATCCGCCTGCTCTCGCAGCTCGCGGCGCTGGTCGAAAGCGAGTTCGTCATGGAGCGTCTCGCCACAGCGGAGCAGCCCGGAGAGGTCGTCGAAGCCCTATCGGCGGCCGGGCGCGTGGCGAATAGCTGATCCCATCGTCGTCACGGGCCGCTTGAGATGCGCCGACGATCATGCCTGACGCTGGCGCCATCACTTCTCGACAAGCATAGGGGGGCAGGCAGCGTATTCACTTCGAGCTCCTGCCGACCGTCAGTCCGGAACGCCTGTCGAGCTGGTGATCCTTGTTTGTTGGCTGCCCACGTAAGCGCTGTCGCCGCTCAGAAGTCGTTGGCGTTGTTCTTCACCGCCTGCGGATCCGTTGGCAGCTTCGCACGGTCGAGCCCGAGCAGGCTGGCGAAGGCGTCATCGATCAGCGTTGGCTTGAGCACCGCGAGTAACTGGTTGCGCTGGCCCGCATCAATAGCATTGGCGGCCAGTAGTTGACGCAGGAGCCAGGTGCGCGCAGGAATGGCCTCCGTCACTGGCTCGCCGGCGCACCAGTAGATCATTTCTTTGTCGATCTGACCGACGATGAAGGAACGGATCAATGCGGCCGCGGCATCCCCTTTGCGGTCGGCCGCCAGGTAGGCGATGGCCAGGGCAAGCTGCACCGAATCCCACTCCTGGTCGGGATTGCGATCGCGCGCGAAACGCTCGCCGGCGACGATCGCCAGGGGCACGGTGGCCTTGCCTAGCACGCCCAGGCTCACCAGCTTGAAGTCGAACAATTCGCGCGCTTGGCGGTTAAATTGCATGATGTCGCCGTATGTGCGAATGCGCTGGTACAGTTGCACCACACGCTCGCTCAACGCCGCAGCCAGGGCCGGCTGGTCGTGTGCTGTGCAGGCCTCAGCCAGGACCAGCGTGGCTCCGCTCGAACCCCAGGCGACGCGGGCAGCTTCGACCGCTGCGGCGATCGCGGACGGATCCTTCCAGGGGATGGCGGCAATCGCCTTGCGCATCCCAGCGACGTGTTCGGGCTCCGCGATCAGGTGGTCAAGGTCGTTCAGCGGAACACCGACCCATACATAATCGTCCAGTTCATCGCCGCCACAGCGATACAGCAGTTCGCTGAAGAAGTCATTGCGCAGCCCTACGCCGTGCCCCGCTCCGATCACCTGGCTCACCATCTGGGCGTCCGCGAACGAGCAGTGGTAGCGGAAGCAGGCGGTCGCCTCTTCGAGCAGGGCGACGCGCTGCGCGTCGGTGAGCGTTTCGACCCCGGGCTTGTACGCCGCCGCAGCCAGGCGGCGACGCACATCGGCCAGCGGAGCGGGCAGGTGCAACGCCGCATGCAGTTCGTTCAGATGGGTGGTCCAGCGGCACTCGTAGGGCTCGGGAAGCTGGAGCTCAAGGCCCGCCGAGCGGGCGCGCGCATAGTCGAACAGACGAGAAGGGCGCGCGGTGAGCTGGAAAGGATGCTCGGCCAGTTCGTGGGCGAGCTGCGCCGATAGGCTGGTGATCCGCCAATTTGCAATCGCCAGCCTGGCATTGACGAAGCCCAGGTAGGAGATCAGCGGCGCGCTCGAACGCGTCTCGTTGAGACGCTTCAGGAGTGGGACGAGGCTCTCCTGGTTGGGCTTATAACGCGCTTCCAACAGCAAGGGGCCGATCAAGCAGTGGCGACTCCAGGCCGCCTGGTCGCCCGCGCTCGCGATTTGCTCGCGCAGGGTGGTGATCATGGATTGGCGCGCCCCGTCCTTGCCCAGATCCGCGTGACGGAATGGCCAGCCACCGTGGTGGCGACCATCGATGGCGGCCCGGCGCAAGGCGTAGGCAAAGTGGATTTCCCCCGGCTGGCTGTCCATCTCCTCAATCACCGCCGAGGCCTGCTTGGCGGTGAACCCCCCGCCGCTGCGCAGGCGAGCGAGTCCGTCCATGAAGGCAGGGTCGGGGTGGGTGAAGGTGCCCAATTCAGGCAGGATCAACCGCGGATAAGGATAGTTGACCGTATACCAGGGACGCGGCTCGCCCAGGCACCCGGGATCGGGCTCCTGCTCACCATGTTCATGGCGCAGGGCAAGGCGATGGTAGAAGGCGGCGAGCCTGGCCAGCTCGGGCTCGGGCGGTTTGACTTCCAGCTGCGCGGCCTCTGCCCACTGCTGATCGGCGAGCAGGCCATAGAGCCGCGCGAGCTCGCTGATCCAGACGCGCTCGGCGGTGGCCGGAGCTGCTGCCTGCCAGCGCAGCAGGGCAACCCCCGCGCGACGCGGGAACGACGACCACCCACAGGACGGGGTAGCGAGTTGGTCAAGGGCGACGTCGAGGCCCTCTGGAGTGTTCATCCCGATGCCCATGCGCTGCACGGCCCGCGCTTCGTGGGTGACCAGGGTCAGCACCGCACCCGCACGCCACACGGTCACCTGCATGGTGCCGGGACTGAGCGTCCGCTGAAAGCGCACCAAATCCCATTCGCCTGTGCCATAGATCTGCAGCCCGTCCAGTCCGACCAGCCGGTCGCCGTTACGCAGCCCCATCCGTCCGGCGGGCGAATTCTGTTCGACTCCCTCGGCCAGCGTCGCATAGAGCGGGATGAAGGGCGCGTCACGCGTGATGGCCTCGGCATCGGCCGGCGAAAAGGACGCGCTCCATTCATCAGCGGCCACCGCCGCGCTGAAAAGGACAAGAATCGCCCACCTGCACACGTTACGCATGGTCTCTCCTGTCCGGACTGGACAGGACGCTCATATCAGGATCTTGCAAAACGCCATCAGGCCTCGGACGGGATCAAGTTCGTCGGGGCTGCGCGAGGATCAAGACGACTCGCTCACGTAAGGGTCAGAAACGTCGAGATCGAAGCAAACATTTAGAGCCTGTCCATAATGCCAAAATATTGGGGTAATCAGCACGCTTAGTTCTCAATTCGATCGTCATAACCAGTCAAAATCGATAAACGTGGCGAAATCGGCATCGTATAACGTCCATGCCGACCGCCCCAGCGCCCCTTTTCGTCCACCCCTCAGACCTGGCAGTTTCAGACGCTGGTCCGTTTACCACTGCCGATCATCGAGGGCAACAAGGATTACCAGGATAAGGAGAACTTGTTGCGTCGCATGGATCAGATCTTGGAGTGCAGTGGCGTCAGGAAAACTCAGGAAAAACTCAGAGGAAAAACTCAGGACGGAAAAACTCAGAAAACTCAGGACCAGAAAACTCAGGACAGTCACTTTTTCGCTAAGGAAAACTCAGGACGGAAAACTCAGGACAGTCACTTTTTAGCGGAGTCGGCCCAATCTCTCGTTCATCAACGCCAGCACCCGCTGAATTTCAGCGGGTGCCGTGTTGATGGGGCATTGCGGTGATGCTGACCAGATCCTTGCGGCTTTTCCTGGTTCCAGCCCACGCCGCTCCGCCCGCTGTGCTGGTGCGCGCGGCCTGCTGATCAGGCGGTAACTGGTATTGCGCGTTGTCGTCGGTCGCGGTGGATGCCAGTGGTGTCGATGACCCATTTCAGGCCGCGCCGGGTAGCTTCGCTGACCAGATGGATGACTGCTCCCACTGCGGAACCAAGAAATCGACCGCGCGACCGCATTACGTCCAGCCAGGTGGCGACGTCGATGTGCAGGCGTTCCAGGATTGGTGCGAGGTGGGCGGGAATGTGACCGCGTTTATCCCCGCGTAGGAACCGGCCGGTCTGGTCGACGAGTTCAAGGTAGGTATCCACGTCCAATTGTCCCGCCGTCGCTTTCAGGCAGGGAGCGATCCAAAGGCCGTGTTCTGGCCCCCGGTCGGCACGCAGGCGCGCTGTCTCGGCCACGAGGAGGTCGACCTGCTGTGGGGCCTGGACCAGGACGGCCTGGGTTTTTCTATGGGCCTGCCGGGCTTCGATGCGGAGTTGAATCCCGGTGTAGTCGCTTGCTTCCGGCGTGGTGACAATGGCTGCACGGATCGGATTCAGGTCGACATAGGCCATGCACGACACCACCGCAGCGGCATCAAGCAGGGCCACGCTGTGAAAGCGGCCCTCCCAGAAATGCCCGGTTACCTTGTCTTCCGCGTTCGCCCTTCGCGCAATGCGCTGTTTGAGCAGACGCATAAACCACGACACCGACGCTAGTCGCGCACGCCGGGTTTCGATCCAGGCAGGGTTGGCCGCGCAGCGGTCGATGTCTGCCGCCGTCCACTGTCCGGCCGCGCCGGTGTCGGCGTCGATCTTCGGGAAGAGCAGACCCCAGCGCTCGGCGACCTCGCGTCCGGTCCAGCCCTGCGTGCGGTGGGGGTCGGTTTTCACCACGATATGCAGGTGATTACTCATGACCGCGAAGGTCAGCACATCGATGGCGAAGGCCTGGACCTGGGTTATGATGCCCTGTTCCAGCCACGCTCGCCTGTGCTCGGCAGCATCACCACATAGGAACGCTCGCCGCACGCAGCGACTGATCAGGTGAAACGACCCAGGTCGGGCATCCTGGATGACAAAGCGGCGTGGAGTGGTCATGGGACAGGGTTATAATGGACCCATACTGCCTCCATGTCAAGATCTCTGTGTTGAGTGGTGGGGGGGGTTGGTCTAAGCTGCTGCCATGTCAGGAGAAAGTAATGTGTGTCCTTGTCCTGCTCCATCGGCGACCGTGGCGAGCCGCGTTCGCCAGCTGGCCAGCCCAACGGCCGCATCCTCCTGCGCATCAGTCATCGCGAGCGCGCCACCCTGGTCACCGAGGCCGCCCAGTAGGGCGTCAGCCTCAACCACTACCTGACCGAGATTGTGTGCGCTCGCCACCGGCAGGACGCAACGATGCAGCGGAAAAGCCCGCGGCGGGCGCATAGTTCTGGGCGTGTCGGTTCGCGCTCGCCGGACCTGCGCTGACCAGCGCGGAGCAAAAAGGGGACCCTTGTTGCCTGGCTCGGCTGGGTCTAAGTGGCTGCCGTGCCTGGAGAAAGAAATGAGTGTCCTGAATTGATTTCGGGAAAGGCACAAAGGGCTGCCCTGTATGGAGTAAGACATGTATGTCCTAACTCAGCACTAACTCAGCATGGAGTAAGACATGTATGTCCTAACTCAGCACTAACTCAGCATGTCCTAACTCAGCAAACTTAGCAACTGTAGATCGCCTGCAGGCCCCGCATCATCTTCACCGTTTCGTCCCGACTGAGCGGATTCAACGTCACTGATATCAGCGGGATCTGGTCGAGGCGCTGCTGGGCCAGAGGGTCATCGATACGCATGCGAAGATTCCCGGGGCAGTGCGCTGATCAGCGCGATTTCATGCTATTATACAAGCTCTTCCCGTGGGCGTTGTGTGGAAAAGCTGCGATTTGCGTGGTGATCTGGTTTCGCGACAGCCACAGGTTATGCTAGGATGACGGTCACACGAGCGCTTGGAAGTCCGGACCATTCATGAGCATCACGCCAATGGGCAAGCGCCCGGACAGCTCCACCAATAGGCGCTGGTTGACCGGCGCAGGTGAGGGATTGATGCGGACGACTGTGGCCTTTAAGATTTGGCTGGCTGAGAACGCTTTGATCAGATCCTCGATCAGGTAACGCGGGGCCCAGCCCACCATCTGATAATCGCTGGTTTGAAGTTGGATAGCCACGTGGGTTACGGGATTGGTAGCTTCCAAAGTCACGCCCAGGGCCTCGCCCTCGGCGAGTTGGTCGATGCGCTGCTGGAAGTCCGGACGCAGATGGCGCACACCATGGGCAAAGAATCGGCACGAAAATCCACCCTCGGCCGTGGTGGTAATTCGCGGGAACACCTCCAGGTTGTCAGTCTGGCGCTCGCCGCCACTTACGGCTAGGATCTTGATCGGATCGCGATCGTCCGCCGGCAGGGCCAACCGCTTGAGCAGTTCGGCGTATTCAAGTCGGCTCGGATTGAGCACGCGGTTCTGAAACAGGGAGAAGAGCTGTTCCGAACGATAGCTGCGGCGCAGCTCGGGAAAGGCGACCAAAGGCCGGAAACCGACCTCGTCGGCAGCCCGCTGGGCGCCGCCAGTGTACACGAACTGATAACCGGCCGAGTCTCTCTCCAACCGGCCAATGGGGAACCACGCCCGCTGCCGCGCGTCGGCGGATGTCGGTGACTGCTGCCAGGCAAGGAAGAGTTGGTTCATGGGAGGCTGCAAAGGAAGGTTCGGGTGCGGTGCACCACGGTGGTGACAAAGGCGCGCTGGCCAAGGCCTATCATGCTATCCGGGACGCGGTCGACCAGGGCCGTGATGGTGCCTCCAGACAGCCCTCGGACCCGTTCAAGCCAAGGGCGGAACAGGCTGGGCTCGGCTGCCGACCGGGCGGCCACCAGATCCAGTGGGTTGGTGCCATGTGTGTCGGTGTCGTGCAGCCAGATCCCGCCCCGAGTCTGACCACGTCGGGCATACCACTCAGCACGATCCCGGGTGTGATCCGCCAACCATTCTGCGCAGCGTGCCTCGGGCTCATTGCGCGCTAGGGAAGAGGCCATATCGAAGCTAGGGGCCAGGCTGTGGCGAACATTGCCGCCGGCATCACGCGATTGAATGATGCCCCAGTTCTCGTGGTGCCGGTCGGTGTTCAGGATCAAGGCGTCGAGCACCATGATGCCGGCCAGGGCCTTGAGGGCTTGCTGCCGTTCGGCCTCGTTGGGAATGGCCAGGGTGATGGCCGCAATGATCCGTTCGATGCAGTGCTGCGGCTCGCCACGCATGCTTGCCCGAGGATAGGTCACGTCATGCCCGGCTAGCACGTCATTGCCGGGAATCAGGTCGGCGATGGAAGTCTCCGCCCCTTTATCTTGGCCCAGTTCAGGAAAGCGCTCGACAAGGCTGCCCGGGCGACCATCGAGGGTCGCCAATTCTACACGCGCGGTGCGCACCCCAAGCAGTTGGGCGAATTCTGCGCCTAGCTTCTCGGACCAGTGCTCACCAACGATGATACCCGCACTCTGGCGGGAGAACTTGAACAACCAGGGACGGGCTTGGCCGATGATGCGCAGCCAGACCTTCTCTTTGCTGCCCATGGGCTCGGAGTTGGTTGAACTGGCCCCAGGAACATCGGTGCGCAGATTCCAGACCTCAAATGGCGGAGAAGACGCGGTCATGACGCGGTGGCCTCGACAATGGCGATGGTTGCGACGGTGAGGGTGCCAGGCATCAGGCGGGGGAGAAGGAGGTCGCGAGTGCGGCGTTGGTAGGCATGGTGGCCAGCCTACAGTGGAATGGGATCGGTTGCGAGCTGACTGGATGTCGATGCTCAGTCAGACGATCTATGCGTCTTCAGGCGCGGCAATGGCTGCGCTAAGTGTCTCGGCGGCAGCCAGGACCTCGGCTAGACAACGCTTCTGGCGAACGGTGGCGACGCCTTGAAGGGCCTTGAGGGCGTTCTGGAGGCGTCCAAGGACCTGCGGAACCGATTTCCGGTGTGGAATTAAAGGGGGAATTAAAGGGGACACACCACGTGGAATAAAAGTAGACACGCCACCTTATTATTGTGCTGCGTCCCTGACAACACGGGCAGTGAGTTGCGCGAGCGACTGGCATAATGCAAGCGGGCCTGGAGGCCCGCGGTCCCAGGATTGCGCCGTTGGTTGGGAGGCGTCTCGGGAAAGCTTAGTAATGTGCTTGGTGCGGCCTCCTGGTCGACCAGCCAGCCGCACGCCGCAGGCGTGAAGGCAGCGCAGCGGCCAGCGCGGCACGCGCTCGGCTGGCGTATCCGTGCGCCAGCGGGGGCAGCGCCGCAGGCGCGTTGGTGGG
>JBBQTJ010000099.1:0-10575 GCA_038213315.1 Planctomycetota bacterium | reverse complement strand
CACTGCTGTCCAACTAAGGAAGGCGCCAATCGCCTAAATGCACGGCGTTTGCCGCAGGAAATAGACTGCTGAAAGTGAAACGACTTCGTTGGAGAATGCCCTTCCGGGGCTATTCCAGCCCCTTGACTGCGGGGCGTCATGTATGCAGGCCGTTTGGTGTTCTCTCAGATCATGGACCTGTTGCCCATGCAGGATCTCCGTCTATGCGCAGCGCGATATCCGGATCGACGTGCCTCGCGAACCTTCTCCTACATGGACCAATTCCTGTGCATGGCCTTTGCTCAGTTGACCTGTCGGGAGAGTTTGCGGGACATTGAGTCGTGCCTCCGTGCGGTGCCTGCCAAGCTCTACCACCTGGGAATTCGTGGTACCGTTTCCCGCACGACTTTGGCCTATGCGAACGAGCAGCGGGACTGGCGCGTCTTCGCAGACTTTGCCCAGGTGCTGATCACCGAGGCGCGAGATCTGTATGCCAAGGATACGGCAGTCGCTGACCTGACGCAGACGATTTACGCTCTCGATTCGACGACCATTGATCTCTGTCTTGAGCTGTTCCCGTGGGCCAAGTTTCGTCGGACCAAAGCCGCCGTGAAGCTGCATACGCTGATCGACTTGCGTGGCTCCATCCCGACATTTATCCACATAACAGACGGCAAAGTCCATGATGTTAACGCCCTGGATGTACTCACTCCAGAGCCAGGCGCGTACTACATCATGGATCGTGGATATCAGGACCTGGAACGGTTTCACCGCCTTCATCAGGCCGGCGCATTCTTTGTCACTCGCCCAAAAACGACGCTGCTGTTGCGTCGCATCCAGTCTCAACCTGTCGACAAGACCACCGGCGTGCGATCGGATTGGATCGTCGTGGCCAACGGAGTGAAAACGACATCGGCCTACCCGGAACGACTGCGCCGCATCCGATTCCGCGACGTGGAAACCAAGAAGACATTGGTCTTCATCACCAACGATTTCGTACTGCCGGCGCATATCATCGCCGCCCTCTACAAGGCGCGGTGGCAGGTCGAACTTTTCTTCAAATGGGTCAAGCAGCATCTCCACATCAAATCGTTTTTCGGCAATTCCGAGAACGCGGTGAAGACCCAGACATGGATCGCCATGAGCGTTTACGTCCTGATCGCGCTCCTGCGCAAGAAGTTGGACTTGGAGCATCTCAGCCCCTGGGAAATCTCGCAGGTTTTGAGCCTGACGTGTTTCGAGAAAAGGCCGGTAAATTCACTGTTTCAGTACGAAAAGCCGGAAAATCCGGAAGGGAGCCTAGGTAAACAGTTGTCATTTCTAGACTTATAATTGGACAGCAGTGATAAAAGTGTACTGGTTCGACGACAAAAATCCGGGGTCGGTGGGGAGTAATGATGTGAGGGAATCTATGACGCCCGAGCCGCATACGCTGCCCGGCCAGATCACCGACGACCACTAGCGACGTAAGCCATTCCCCAAAAAAAAGCCCTTCGACGCGATCGTCAAAGGGCCTTCAACAACTTTTGGTCGGGGCGACAGGATTTGAACCTGCGACCTCTTGCACCCGAGACAAGCGCTCTATCCAGGCTGAGCTACGCCCCGATGGGCTGATCCGCGCGTTCAATCGGGTGTGGGCCCGCGTGGAGGGGCTACTGATTAGAGGTGGGCGCGGACTTGTCAACTGTAGGTACGGCCGGAGGCGATTTTTCGCCCGGCCGGGCCCACTGCAGCTTCTCGCGGGCGAGCAGTTCGATGACGAAGGGATCCTGGCGTTCCACGCCTTTGCGCAGCTCTTCAAGGCGGCGGATCTCGTCGCGCAGGCGCTCGGTCTCGATGCGGTCGCGTCCGGCCAAGGAGCGGACCTCGTTGGCTTCCTGGGCCCGCAGGGCGAGGTGACGACTGAGCATCGCGAGGACCGCAACGGCCAGAGCGAGATGCGCGGCGATCAGGGCCAGGCGGACTGGGCTCATGGGGCGACGGCGGCGGCCGGGGGTGGAGTGGTCGAGCCGGCCAACGCGCTGAGCAGGCGGTCAGCTTTGGGGGCAAGGGCGGCGTAGACTTCGGCGGCGGCGCGACGGGGCGTGTAGGTAGCCTTGGGCTTGGCCAGCTTGCGGCAGGCATCTTCGACCGTCTTGAACATGCCGACGGCGGTGGCGGCGAGGATGCCGACGCCATGGGCGGCGCTTTCCGGGCCGCCGGTGGCGGACACCGGGGTGTCGAGGACATCGGCCAGGATCTGGCACCACAGGTGGTTGGCAGATCCCTGTCCAGTGGCGATCACGGTTTCCGGGCGGCGCTTGAGCCCATCGAGGGTGCCCAGCAGCTGCTTGGCGGCGAGGGCTCCGCCTTCGAGGGCGGCGCGCACCACGTGCCCGCGGCTGTGCCGGGCATGCAGGCCGGCCAGAGTCGAGCCACCGCCGGTGGGAGGTAGGAACATCAGGCCATCACTGCCGGGTTGGACCTCGGCGGCGAGTTCGGCGAGCTGCTCCATCGGGTCGCGACCGGCCCGGCGGGCTTGGGCGGCTTCGCCGGCCAGCAGATGGTCGAGCACCCAGTCGATGGCGCCGGCGCTGGCGACGCCATCTGCCATCAAAGTCCAGGTGTTCGCGAGGGTATGGCAGCTGGTGATGAGTCGTCCCGAGGGGTCGCGCAGCGGCTCTTCGGTGGGCAGCACAAAGGCGCCAGGGCCACCCAGTTCGATGGCCAGGCTACCGGCGGACAGCACGCCAGCGGCGACCGCGATGGCGGAGGAGTGTCCAGCGCCGGTGATTACCGGCGTGCCCGGCGCCAATCCGGCTTCCTTTGCGGCAGCGTCTTTGACCCGACCGCCCAGGGCCTGGCCATTGGCGACCGGCGGCAGCCAGTCGGCGTTGATGCCGGTGAGCTGCAACAGCTGCTTCGACCAAGCCCGGGTACGGGGGTTGAACAGCAGGGTGCTGGAGGCGTCGGTGGCGTCGGTGACCAGGGTCTCGGTCAGGCGGAAGCGTAGGAAATCCTTGGCCGCGAGGGCAAAGGCCAGGTCGTGCCAGACGCGTTTCTCGTTCGCCTGCAGCCACAGCAGCTTCACGGCCATGGCGCGGGTGCTGGACTGGCCGCTGGCCAGGTTCATCAGGTTCCGGGCGCCGACCATGCGGATCAGTTCGTCGACCTGGGATTCGGCACGGGCATCGGCGCCGATCACGGCTGGGCAGAGCGCCTTGCCGGCGCGATCCATGGCCACCAAGGCGTCTTCGCCGGTGATGCCGATGGCTCGCACCTGCTCGGGGCGGAGGCTGGCGCGGCGCAGCAGCTCTTTGATGCCGGTGCGGGCGGCCCGCCACCAGTCTTGGGGATCCGACGGTTCACCTGGAAGGCCGCCATATGCCCGCCGCAGATGGGCGGGAACAGAGCCATCATTGCAGAGGATGGCGAGCCCCAGGCCCGAGCGTGAGATGTCGATTCCGAGGACGTAGGCAGGTGCTGGCATGGTGATCGGGAGACCATATGAAACTGGAAGCCTTTCGTCAAGCGTGGAATGCAGAATTTTACGTGATAATCCTGCGTACCCGCTAGGCTTGCGGCATGCCGACCGTCGTTCCCCCCGCTGCGGACCGCTTCAGCCAGCGCATGGTTTGGCGGGCTGCCACCATTTCTGTCGTGCTGCTGGCGTGGTGTGGACCAAGGTCGGAAGCAGCCGCGGCCGAGGTGAAGCTGGCTGATGGGCGGGTCATTTCCGGCGACATCGTCAGTGCGGATGACCAGTCCATCGTGGTGCGTCAGAGCACCGGTGGGATGACGGCGGATTTGCATTTCACTCCGGCCGAGGTGGCCGAGATCCGGCCCGGTGATACCGCCGCCGTGGCGGCGCGCGCAGCGCTGGAGCAGCGACGCCTGACCCTGGTGCGGGATGGGGACGCCGCGGCCTGGTGGCAGTTCAGCCAAGATTGTCGACGTGCTGGTGACACCATTGCGGCGCGGGCGGCTGCCCAGGAGGTCATCGCCATGGACCGCTCCCATGAAGCGGCTCGGCGTTTCCTGGGCTTTGTCCCGCATCGTGGGGTGTGGATGCGGCCAAATGAAGTGGCGGTGGCCGAAGGCCGGGTCTGGTTCGATGGACGGTGGGTATCCTGGGCTGAGCGCCAAGAGGTTGAAGCTCAGGCTGAGGCCCGTCGTCAGGCGGCCGTGGCGGCGCGCCAGGCCGCCGCCGACCGGTATGCCGCCCGGACCGCCAGCAGCGACTACACCACGCCCTGGGTCGGCTATCCGGCGACTGCCATCACCTATGGCTACGCGGACTATGCGCCGCGGATGGTGTATTGGCCGGCGTATGGCCCTGGGAATGGGTGCACCTCGGCAGGGTACACCGCGGCCGGCTACAATAGCAGCTCGAGTGGCGGCTTTGGCATCGGTGGCGGCGGCCTGGTCGCCGGAGGGAGCAGTGGCAGTGGCAGTTGGGGAGTGCGCTGGCACTGGTAGGTGATTTTCAGGCCCGGAGCTGGCGGACGGTGGCCGGCGGACCAGGGATCGCCCAGGTCCACCCTTGACCTGGGCGTCGACACTCTATCCTGCGCCCCTCCGTTCGCGGGACCACCGTCCCGTTGTCCCGCCCTCTCAGGAGCCAATATGGCCGGTAAGTCGTTCATCTGGGGTCTCGGTCGTCGTAAGACCAGTGTCGCACGGGTGCGTATCGCTCCCGGCAGCGGCCAAATGCTCATCAACGACCGCAAGCTGGAAGAGTTCTTTCCGGTGGAGCGCCTGCAGAAGAATGTCGTCACGCCGCTGGATTTGGCTGAAGCCAAGGCCCGCTTCGACGTCTTCATCAATGTTGACGGCGGTGGCATCACCGGCCAGGTCGGCGCCTGCATGCTGGGCATCAGCCGCGCGCTGATCAAAGCTGAGCCGAACTGCGAGGCAACCCTGCGCAAGCATGGCCTGCTGACCCGCGACAGCCGTATGGTCGAACGTAAGAAGTACGGCAAGCGCAAAGCTCGCCGCGGCTGCCAGTTCAGCAAGCGCTGAGCCGCCTCCGGCATTTCTGTTCAGACCACAACCCAAGGCTATGCCTTGGGTTGTGGTGTTTTGGTTGGCGCTTCGGTGGCTTCGTCGGTCCGCGACAAGGCGACTAGATTGCGGTCAGGTGGGTGGCTCAGACCCCACGACTGGCGTCCTTTTCCTCCATTGGCACTCCCTGTGCATCTCCCCCCGTAACCACCCCATCCTGGGCGTGGATCGTGCAGGAACTGCACACGTGGAGGGTCTATGTCCAAAGGCATCTATGCAGCGGCCAGCGCCATGGTGGTGGAAACCCGGGCCCTGGAGATCACCGCCCGGAATCTGGCCCACGCGCAGAGCCCAGGGTGGAAGAAGGAGGTCTTCCTGCGCAGTTCATTTGCTCAGGAACTGGCGTCCCGCGGGCGCCAAGGTGATGTGAAAGGCGACGGTGGAGCCGGGGTCTTGCCCCAGGGTGGCAGCTTCGTCTTCACGCCCGGATCGAAGGAATTTACCGGCGGCACTTTTGACGTGGCCATCGAAGGCGATGGCTTCTTCCGGGTCCGCAATCAGCAAGGCGAAATGCTGCTCACCCGCGCGGGTCAGTTCACCACGGACGAACAAGGCAATCTGGTCGACGTTCATGGCTGGGCGGTGGAGGGCCAAGCCGGTCCGATCACCATTCCGGCCGATGCGGTCAAGGTCCAGATCCTGAATGACGGCAGTATCATGGCCGAGAAGCTGGAGCAGGGCAAAGTGACCGCCACGCTGGTCGATCGTCTACGCCTGACCCGGGTCGATGATCCGACCACGTTGACGGCGCGGAATGGACAGTATTTCCAACCCGGAACCCAGCCTATGCAAGACGCCACCGCTGAGGTGCGTCAGGGCTATCTTGAACGCGGCAATGTCGAGGCCGTGCAGGAACTGGTCTCCATGATCGCGATCCAACGCCGCTATGAAGCCGCCCAGAAGGCCCTGCGTGAGCAGTCCCAGGCCGGCAGTGGCCTGAGCGACATGCTGCGCGGCGCCTGAACCATCACCACCTGAAAGGAACACACCATGCCCAGATCCCTATGGACCGGCGCGAGCGGAATGATCGGCCAGCAATCCAGCGTCGATGTGATCGCCAACAACATCGCCAATGTGAATACTACCGGTTTCAAGCGGCAGCGGGTCAATTTCCAGGATGTCTTCTACGACGTTCAGGCCATGCCCGGCACCCAGGCTGGCAGTCTGGGGCGCAACCCTACGGGCGTCCAGATCGGCAATGGCGTGGTGGTCAGTTCAACGCCACGCATCTTCACCCAGGGCAATGTCGAACCCACCGGCAAGGGCACCGACGTTGCGATTGAGGGCGAAGGCTTTTTCCAGGCCACTCTGCCTGATGGCAGCCTGGCCTATACCCGGGCCGGTGAATTCGCACCTGATGCCAATGGCGACATCGTCACCCCGGACGGGTACTTCCTGGAACCGCGCATCAATATCCCGGATGGGGCCACCCAGGTCGGGGTCAGCACCACCGGCCAGGTCACCGGCCTGGTGAATGGTACCGAGACCACCTTCGGCCAGCTCACCTTGGCCACTTTCCGCAATTCTGCCGGCTTGGTCAGCACCGGGCGTAACCTGTTCATCGAGTCGGTCGGCTCAGGCTCGCCCACGGTGGGCAATCCCGGTGACACGGGCTATGGCACGATCCGCAATGGCGTGCTGGAAAAAGCCAACGTCGAAGCGGTCACCGAGTTGGTCAACTTGATCGTCGCCCAGCGCGCTTTCGACATGAACTCCAAGAGCGTCAAGACCAGCGACGAGATGCTGCGCACCGCCAACGAACTGGTGCGATGAGCAGGTGGCGCGTGCTGCTTTTGACGATGGTGCTGGCAGTAGCCGGCGCCGTCGAGGGCCTGCACGTGCAATTGCGCGCCGAGGTCGCACTGGCGGCAACTTCCGCATGCTTGGAGGATCTCGCGGAACTCAGCGGAGATCCCGCCTTGGTGGTCCTGGCCGCCCCGGTGCAGATCACCCGGCTCGATTCGACCACGGTACGCACCGTCACGCCGGCCTTGGTCCGGGCGGCCTTGGGTCGGGCGATACCGCCGAGTCAGGTGCGCATCACCGGCAGTACCCGGGTGGCCCGCCTGCCGCGCGAGGTGACCGCGGCGGCGCTGGTCGCTGCGGCGGCCAGCAGTGCCGCCGTGGGGCCGGGCAGGCCGGTCATCACCGTGGTACGTTCACCGGGCAGTCTGGTGGTGCCGTCCGATGGCCAAGTGCCGCGTCTGGTGGTGCACGCCCTGGGAGGTGCGACCAGTGGGACGGTGGCCTATGTAGTGAAAGTGGTCGGAGCCGAAGGAGAGTTGGCCAGGACCATGGTCACGTTGCACGTGGCCCGCCTGATCACGGCGGTGGTCGCGACCCGGGATCTGACCTCGGGGACTTTGCTGAAGGCGACGGATCTGCGGGTCGTGGATCTGGCGCTCGACGGCGAGGTCCAGGGCCTGGTGGACGACCCGGCGATCGCCATCGGTCAGGAGGTGCGGCACGCAGTGCGTGCTGGGAGCCCATTGGTCGCTAGTCGCTTGCAGCCGCCACGGGTCGTCCGGGCCGGTGAGACGATCACCCTTGAACATGAGGTCGGTACCTTCGTGGCCTCAGCCCCGGCAGAGTGCCTGAGCGATGGCCGGCTGGGGGAGCGGGTACGAGTGCGTCGCATCGATGGTCATGCGGTGTGGGGAGCGGTGGCGGGTCCTGGGCGAATCCGGCTCGAATAGCCCTGCTGCCATCGGTGCGGAGACCGACTTGCCACCAGCCAACGCAGGCGACACTGCCGCCATCATGACGACCATGCGCCCACGTCTGCTCAAACTCTCTGGCGAAGCCCTGGGCGGCGAGCAGGGGGTCCACGACACCGCCGAAGTGACCCGTGTGTGCGCCGAACTGGTCACGGGATGCCGTGCCGGCGCACCCGTGGCCGTGGTGGTGGGTGGTGGCAACATCCTGCGTGGCGGCGGCATGCGCGGGGCTACCGATCCGACCCGTGGCGACTATATGGGCATGCTGGCGACCCTGATCAACGCCCTGGCCCTCAAGAGCGGCATCGAAGCGGCAGGCGGTCGCTGCGAAGTCGTCGGTCCACACCACGTACCTAATGTTTGCCACCAATACAACCGCAGTCAGGTGATGGCCTGGCTGGCCGAACGGGTGGTGGTGGTCTTCGGCGGTGGCACCGGGCATCCTTTTTTTACCACTGATACCACCGCGGCCTTGCGTGCGGCCGAGATCGGGGCCGAGGTGCTGCTGAAAGGCAGCAAGGTCGATGGCATTTATACTGCCGATCCGAAGAAGGATCCCAAGGCGACCCGTTTCGACCACCTTACTTTCGATCAGGCCTTGGAAGGCCGCTATGGCGTCATGGACGCCGCGGCTTTCGTATTGTGCCGGGACCAGCGCATCGCCATCCGCGTTTTTGCCATGACCACCCCCGGCACCATTGTCGCCGCCCTGGGAGAGCATCCGCCCGGGACCCTGGTCACGCCCTGATTTTTTTTACTCTGCACCCCGCACATAGGAACCTCGATGACCCTCGATACCCTGCTCGCCGATGCCAAGACCAAGCTTGAGAAATCATTCGTCGCCCTCGGCAACGACTATAAGCATATCCGCACCGGGCGGGCCTCGCCGACGATGATTGAGCATGTCCAGGTCGAGGCCTATGACGGCTTCATGCCCCTGACCCAATGCGCTAGCATCAGTGTCCCCGAAGCCACCACATTGCTCATCAAGCCATGGGACAGGGCCCTGATCAAGGCCATCGAGAAGGCCTTGAACACCGCCCAGCTGGGGATGGCCCCCAATAGCGACGGTCTGGTCATCCGCTTGAACCTGCCGCCCTTATCGACCGAGCGCCGCCAGCAGCTGGTCGGTCAGGCCAAGGAGGCCACCGAGAAGTGCAAGGTCAGCATGCGCAATGTGCGCCGCGACGCAGCCAAGGCGATCGAGACCACCGGCAAGGCCGACAAGCTGCCCGAGGACTTGGTCAAGAAGTCCGCCGAGAAGGTCCAGGAGCTGCTCAAGCAGATGGAAGCCAAGGCCGAGGCGCTGTTGAAGGAAAAGTCGGACGATATTCTGCGGCTGTGAGGATTGGCTTAGGAGGGCACGCAACCACGTGAACCCGCCAGGAACCAGGCTCGAATAAACAAGATGACCGGCGCCATTGGCGCCGGTCATCTCGTTTACATCACCTGGGGCTTGAGCTCACCGGCTTTCGGATAAGCGGCGCAGCTTGGCCTCCAGGCCGATCTTCTCCTTCTGGAGCTTGTGCACTTCATCATCGTGTTCGCGCTTAGCGGTGTCCTTGGCATTCTTGATGCTCTGCACCTGACCGCTGAGCACGGCGAACTCGCTGCGCAGTTTCTCGATTTTGGAGTCGCGCTCGCTGACCTCGGCTTTGGCGTCGGTGAGCTCGGCTTCGATCTGGGTGCGGGACTGGCGCATCTGGCCGATCTCGCCTTGCAGGCGGCGGATCTCGCTGCTCAGGTCGCCACTGCGCACGGCGCTGCCGACATTGGCCCCGGTTAGGCCTTCTAGCTCGGCCACGCGCTTGCTGGCGGCGCTGAGCTGCTCGTTCAGCGAGGTGACCTGCGCGGCCAAGCCATTGACGTCGGCACGCTGCGCGAGCAGGCCTTCGATCTGAGCATCTTTCTCAGCCAGGGTGTGATCCCGGTCATTCAGGCGGAAGGTCAGTTCTTCGCGCTGGCGCTTGAGCTTGGCGTCGCCGGCATCGGCCCGTTCGGCCAAGTCGCGGACCTGGCTTTGCAGCCGGCCGACTTCGGCATTGGCAGTTTCGAGGGTGCTGCGCAGGGTGCGCACCTCATCGCTGGTGTGACCTGACGAGGCGTCGTCCCGGGCGCGCAGTTCGGCGATCTCGCCCTGGGCCATATCCAGTTCCCGGCTGAGGCCGGTGATGCGTTCTTGCAGTTGGCCGGCTTCGCTGCGGGCTCCGTCAAGGTCCTGCCGAGTGGCGGCAGTGGCATCTTGGGCCTTCGCCAGCTCGCCGCCCAGATTGCGGATGGTGTGATCGCGATCGACCACCGCGCCCCGCAGATTGGCAACTTCGGTATTCTGGCGATCCAGGTTGACCTTGGCCTCGGTAGCCGCGCGCCGTGACTGTTCCAGGTCGGTGCGCAGGTGGCGGACCCGTTCGACCACCGCGCCGGCCAACTCGCGTCCGGCATTAGCCATGTCCTCACCGCCAGCGCCCTTGGCCATTTCCAGCTTGCTGGCGGCTTTGGCAACCGCGTCGCCGGCGGCACTGTCACCCACATTGCCGAGCTGACGCAGGGCCTGGGCGGTCTGCAGCTGCGCTTCTTCGGCAAGTTCGGCGCGCTGGCTGAAGCGCTCGCGTTCGCCGCGCACCCACTCGAGATCCCGATGGGCCTGCTCCAGCTCTTTTTCCGCCTTTTTCAGGCGTACATCCTGGGTAGCCAAGCGTTCGCTGGCCACGGATAGGTCGCTTTGCACCATGGCCAGATCGCCACGGGCGGTGGACAACTCTTGGACCTTCGCGGCCAAGTTGGTGCCCTGGTCGCCCAATTCGCGGCGGACGGCTTCGGCTTCGAGGCGGGCGCG
>JBBQTJ010000098.1:0-10632 GCA_038213315.1 Planctomycetota bacterium | reverse complement strand
CGCACCTCGACCAGTTCGGCCAAGGGGAAGCGTACCTTGGGCAGGGTGGCGTACTTGTCGGTGGCGGCCCGATAGCCCAGGGCACAGGCCACGACGGTCGCGTACCCGGTCGGGGCGAGGCCGAGAATCTCGTCGTATTTGGCCGGCTCCAGGCCTTCCAAGGGGCAAGCATCGACGCCCAGAACTGCCGCGCTGGTCATCAGATTGCCCAAGGCGATGTACGCCTGCCGACTCGCCCATTCCTGGGCGATGCGCCCGCGCACGCCGTGCACCACATCACCGACCATCACCTTCCGGTACCCGGCGATGCTCTCCACGCTCACGCCCCGGACGGCGGCGGTACGGGCCACGAAATGATCGACATCCGCCTCGGTCATGCTCGTCCGCACGGTGAAAACCACCAGGTGCGAACAGTCGGTGATCTGGCTCTGGTTCCAGCTGGCCGGCCGCAGGCGCGCCTTGAGCTCTGCTGAGGCGATGGCCAGGAAGCGATAGGGCTGCAAGCCGAAGCTGGAGGGCGACAGGACCAGGGCCTGGGCGAGGGTGCTCCACGTTTCTGGCGTGAGCGTGCGGGTGGGGTCGAACTGCTTGACGGCATACCGCCAAAAGAGCTGGGAAAGCAGATCGGTGGCGGACATGGTGGGCATGAGGAAAAAAACCTTTGCGGGTGTTTACGTCTACGTCATTCACGGTGGATGTGCTTGGTATACAGTCTGTCCGGGTTGACGCACCCCACAGCTCCGCACAGTGCCCGCCACCCCAGACGAGGTCCACATGCCCAGTCCCACCGCTCCCATCGTCCCCGCACTCGGCCAGAAGATCACTGTCGTCGGCGATAAGCTCATCGTCCCCGAGCGCCCGATCATCTGCTATATCGAAGGTGATGGCACCGGTCCCGACATCTGGAAGGCGAGCGTGCGCGTGCTTGATGCGGCCGTTGCCAAGGCTTATGCCGGCAAGCGCCAGATCGCATGGATGGAAGTCTACGCCGGCGAAAAGAGCGTTAAGCTGCACGGCGGCGACCCCACCAGCCCTGACAACAAGCCAGATTGGTGGCTGCCCCAAGAGACCCTGGACGCGATCAACGAGTACGTGATCGGCATCAAGGGCCCCATGACCACCCCGGTCGGCAAAGGCATCCGCTCGATCAACGTTGCGCTGCGTCAGCTGCTGGACCTGTACGCCTGCGTGCGCCCGGTGCAGTACTTCAAGGGCGTCCCCTCGCCGGTGAAAGAGCCCGAGAAGGTGGACATGATCATCTTCCGCGAGAACACCGAAGACATCTACGCCGGCATCGAGTTCGACGCCGGCACGCCCGAGGCCGCCGAGGTCAAGGCCCTGCTCGCCAAGCTGGGCGGGCTCAAGAAGGTGCGCTTCCCCGACACCGCCAGCTTCGGCATCAAGCCGGTGTCCCGCGAGGGCACCGAGCGCCTGGTCGAGGCCGCCATCCAGTATGCCATCGAACAGGACAAGAGCAGCATCACCCTGGTCCATAAGGGCAACATCATGAAGTTCACCGAGGGTGGCTTCATGCGCTGGGGCTACGCCTACGCTCAGCAGAAGTATGGCGCGACGCTGATCGACAAGGGACCCTGGTGCCAGTTCACCAACCCCAAGACCGGCAAAAACATCATCATCAAGGACGTGATCGCCGATGCCATGTTGCAGCAGATCCTGCTGCGCCCAGCTGAATACAGCGTGCTCGCCACCTTGAACCTGAACGGCGACTACATCAGCGACGCCCTGGCCGCCCAGGTCGGTGGCATCGGCATCGCCCCCGGCGCGAATATCAACTACGTGACCGGTCGGGCCATCTTCGAAGCTACCCACGGCACCGCGCCCAAATACGCCAACAAGGACATGGTCAATCCCGCCTCCCTGATCCTGTCGGGCGAAATGATGCTGCGCCACATGGGTTGGGGCGAAGCCGCCGACCTGATCGTGAAGGGTCTCAATGGCGCGGTCGCCGCCAAGACCGTCACCTACGACTTCGCCCGCCAGATGCCGGGAGCCACTGAAGTGAAGTGCTCGGCCTTCGGCGACGCGATGATCAAGCACATGGGCTGAACGCCTGCGCTGGGCGGTCCGTGGGCCGCCCAGCGCGGCCGTCTCCATCAGCTGGTAGCGTTGGCTCGGCATCCGCCTCGCCATCAAGCTTTGGAGGGCGCTCCAAGGTTGCATGGCAATGACGGGTAAGCCGGCAGTTGCTTCCCACCCCAGCTCGCGGCACGCTGCCGGCATGCGTCTCCCCCTCCTGCTCCTGGTTGCCAGTGCCGTCGGCGCCGCCGAACCGACCTTCGCCACTGATATCCAGCCGCTGCTGACTGAGCGCTGCAGCAAATGCCATGGCGCGGAAAAGCAGAAGGGCGAGCTGCGCCTGGACAGCTTGGAGGCGGTTCTGAAGGGCGGAGAAAACGGCGCGGTGGTGGTTGCCGGGAAGCCCGAGGCCAGTCCCTTGATCGAACTGATCAGCAAGCCCAAGAGCGATGCTGACCGCATGCCGCCCAAGGGCGAACCGTTGGCGGCCGAGCAGGTCGATCTGCTGCGCCGTTGGATCGCTGCCGGAGCCAAGTAGGTCAGGCGCAGCGCGCCCTCACCTCAGCGGAAACGCTCGATGTTCGCGGCGCAGCTTTGCACCACCGCCATGGCATGGTCCTCATCCAGGTGGCCGATGAGGATGTGGGCCCACAGGTAGTACAACGCGAACGCCAGTGGCGGCACTTGCCGCAGGCCTTTCAGTTCGGGCCCCATGCGATCGATGTCCCGGGACATGGTCTCGATGGCGGCGACCAATTCACGGAGCGCCTCGGCCGGGGCTTGGATCTGCCGGGTGACCACCAGATGGGCGACGGAATTGTCGAGTTGGCTGAGGGCCCGAGGTAACCAAGGGCCGTCCTCGCAGCGGATCGGCAACGGCTTCTGGCCGCGTTTCCAGCCTGAGAGGATCTCTTCAAACCAGGCTTCGGTATTGGTCGGAGCAGGACGCTGGACCGGCCAGGGCTCGTCGTCATCGCCGCCCACGGCCAGTTCGTCGTCCTCGTCGTGGTCCTGCTCGTCGTCGCCGCCATCCTCAAGCAGCCAGCACTCGCGTACCAGGGCTCCGGCTTGGGGTTCGGTCAGCAGGTCGGCCTGCATATGGGCAGCCAGCCAGTAGAGCATGAAGTGCTGCAATTCGGTAACGTGGTGATCGTCCGGATCACCAGGGGCATGCCGGCGCAGGCCCAAGGTCAGATCGGTGACCGCATCCATGCCGGCCAAAGCGCGTTCAAGACCGCTGCGATCTTGGCCCAGGCCCCGGGCTTCCCGCGCCAGCATCACGGCCTGCTCCTCGACTGACAGGCGCCAATCGGCGCTGTCGGGATCGGCGGCCTCGTCACAGTCGGCGAGGTCGGCATCGGCCCGTGCCATGGCGGCTGCCATTTCGGCAAGCCAGGCGTGAGGCTGTAGTGGCATCGCTGTGGTCATGGCCGCATCCCACGAATCACCATGTGGCGGCGGTGATGGGGGCAAGAGGGGAAACGCCAGTGGCGGTCAGCGCACCAACTCGGTCCATCCGCGGGGCGAGTCCTGGGCCGTCTCGCCCAGCAGGCCCCGCAACGACGGATCGTCGAGGGTGATCAGGCTGCGCACCAGATCGCCATCGCTGCCCTGGGCCGGCAGCATCGACATCATGGTGGCTTTGCCCAGGATCACGTCCGGCCACTCGCCCATGGTTGTCTGCATGGGCGCGGCGCACAGATCCTGCTGTGGAGCATGCAGGACGACGAAGCTGTTATCTGACATGCGGCGGATCAGATGGGCGTGGGCGCCAGCAATTGAAATGGGGACATTCAGCAGCGTCTCGCCGGATTCGACCGCCAAACCGCGCAAACTGAGCACCGACAGGGCCTCGGACTTGTTGCGGACCGACAACGGCGCCATGCGCAGGGCGTAGCCTCTACCCTTGAGCTCACTCCAGGTGCTTTGCGAGATCAGTACCTGACCGCGGCAGGCGGCGTGCTCGATGCGGGACGCGGTGTTCACCGCATCACCCAATAGAGTATATTGGCGACGATCATCGCTGCCGATATTGCCGGCCACCACCTCACCGGTGTGCAGCCCCAAGCCGATGCCCAGGGGAATGTCGCCAGCTTTCTGCCGCAGATTATTGAAGCCGATCAGGGCCTGTTGCATGGCCAAGGCGGCCTGACATGCATTGGCGGCCGAGTTGCCCTTATCGAAAGGGATGCCCCAGTACGCCATGATCGCGTCGCCGATGAACTTGTCGAAGGCGCCATCGGTCTGATCAATGCAGGGCACCATGCGGTCAAAGTAGGCGTTCATCATGGCCACCACCTGCTCGGGCTTCAGGGCCTCGCTCAGTCGGGTGAAGCCGACGATGTCGCTGAACAGCACCGTGCCGTGGTAGATCCGTCCGCCCAAGGAGATGTCGAGGGTACCCTTCAGCACCTGGTCGGCCAACTGGCTGGGCAGGAAGCGCCGCAGATCGTTGCGAATCGACTCGTCCCTTTTGATATCGCGCAACAGCTGGGCATTGCGCACGGCGATGGCTGCTTGCTGCGACAAGACCACGGCAATGTCCAGATCGCTGGGGGTGAAGGTCCGGCCCCGGTCGCTGGTGTCGATCTGCAGCAGGCCCTGGATCTCGTCGCCCACGATCAGCGGGATGGCCATCGCGCTGCGGATCTTCAAGCTGACGATGGACATGCCCTGATCGAAACCGTTCATGTCCTGGTCATTGAACTGGAAGGCGGCCCGGGTTTCCAAGGCGCGACGGCACAATGACGTCGACACCACCATGTTCTCGATCTTGGATGGATCGCGGTGGCGCACCGCTTTGGGCTCAAGCTTGGTGGCCTCCTTGCCCAGCAGCAGGAAGGCCCGGTCGGCCTGCGGGAAGATCTCGAACAGGACGTCGAGGATCGAATCCAGGACTTTTTCCAGATTGTTGATATCGACCAGGGCGCGGCTGACCTTGGTCAGCGCATTCAGGCGGGCGGCAAGCACCTCGGGCTTGTCCAGACCACGTGGCTCGTTGGCGCGATCCAGCAGGATCGAATGGCTCAGGTCGGCCTCGACCTCCTTGAAGCTGAAAATCGAACTGGCGTTGGCCTCGCCTTCCTTGCGCTGCTGGACGCGGATGCGCGTCTCGCCCATGCGCACCACGTCGCCATGGCGCAGCACCACCGACGGCTGACGCACTTCATTGACGAAGGTCCCGTTCGAGCTGCCATTATCCACCATCGACAGGGAAGCGCCGTCGAAAACGAAGCGCGAATGCTGGCGACTGGTGTTGGGATCCGGTACCTCAAGGCTGCATTCGGGGCTGCGGCCGGCGATCAGGGACTTCACCACCGGAATCACTTCGCCGGCACGGATCCCGGTCAAAAATACCAGCTCGTACATGGCGTCAGTGTACCCCGTCGTGAGCCACAGGGCAATCCGTCAGACCGGGACCAGGACCTGGCCCAGTTTCAGCACCTGGATCGCCCGGCGCATGCTGTCGTTGGCACCCTTGAGATGGATCCGGCCATCGGGCATCTGCTGCGCCAAGGTGACCAGCCAGGCGATCACCGACGAGGTCAGATCCTCAAGCCGTCCGACATCGGCGGTCAGCTTGCCCACCCGCAGGTGCCGGACCCAGGCATTGGCATTAGCTTCCCAGATGCCCCGCCAAGTGGTGATGCGCCGGGACACGCGCAGCAGCGCATGGCCAGGTTCGGGAATGGTCACCGCAAACGGCCGGATATCGCTGTCTTCGTCATTGGGAGCAAAGGACCGCAGCTGGGTCAAGAGCGTGAACAACGGCTGGGTACTTTCGGCCACCAGATGCTGCTGGTCGGGATGAGGCTCATGACCGGACCCGGGCAGGGCGGTAAGGCATTCACCGAGCAACCGTTGCAGATAGACCCGCTGATGTGGATTCAAAGAATCCACAAAGTAGCTCAGCTCGTTCTCGTGGAGTTCGTGTGGGTCGCCCATGGGGATCTTAGGATCCAACTATACCCTATCGGGTCTGCGCTGTCCAGAAGCGGCTGTCGAGATTTGCATCTTCGGCATCAAGGTCGGCAAAATGCCGCCATGTGCCGTCTTGCCGACCGAAATCCACACTTTCGAGGTTTCCGTCCCCTGGTCGTCGCCCATGCTGCCACTGGCCATACGCCGCTGAACCTTCACCCCCGTCGCGCAGCCGACGGCCAAGGACCACCATGCCGACCCTCAAAGGCACCAAGACCGAAAAGAACCTGCTCGCGGCCTTCGCCGGCGAGTCCCAGGCGCGCAACCGCTACACCTACTTCGCCGGCCAGGCCCGGAAGGACGGCTTCGTCCAGATCGCGGCCATCTTCGAAGAGACCGCCAATCAGGAGAAAGAGCACGCCAAGCGCTTCTTCAGCTTCCTGGAAGGCGGCGACGTCGAGATCACGGTCACCTTCCCGGCCGGCAAAATCGGTACCACGGGCGAGAACCTGGCCGCCGCTGCTGCTGGCGAGCATGAAGAGTGGACCGAGTTATATCCGCAATTCGCCCAGATCGCCCGCGACGAAGGTTTTTCGGCGGTGGCCGCGGTCTTCGACCGCATCTGCATCGCCGAAAAGCACCACGAGGACCGCTACCGCGCCCTGCTCAAGAATGTGCAGGACGGCACGGTGTTTGCCAAGCCTGAGACCACCACCTGGGTCTGCCGCAACTGCGGCTACACCCACGAGGGTGAGCACGCCCCCAAGGCCTGCCCGGCCTGCGCCCATCCCCAGGACCACTTCGAGGTCCAGGCCGCGAATTGGTGAGTTGATCCCCACGCCAGCCAAGGACTGGCGCACGTGAGAGGATTCGCCACCGTGTCAGCCCCATGAGCGAACGCTGTGATCTTGATACGGAACGGCGTCACTGGTGGGTTCTGCCCCTGGTGTCGCTGGTGGTCACGATCGCCTTGACCGTGCCGTTCTATGTGACCGCACTGGACGTGTCGGTTGCCAAGTGGTGGGCAGCGGTCAACGCGCACCATGGCGGCGCCTGGCAGGAGGTCTGGTATTGGCGGCTGGCCTACTTCATGCCGACCATCCTCGCCGTGCCGCTGGTCATCGGCGGTATCATCGTGCTGGTCCGTGGTCTGCTGAAACCAGCCGCCCGTGGACCCGTACGACCAGCGCTCTATCTGATCCTGGTCCTGATCATCGGCCCCGGCCTGGTCGCCAATGCCCTCCTGAAGGATCATTGGGGCCGACCCCGACCCCGCGAAGCCACCGAACTGGGTGGAAAATGGGACTATCTGAAGCCCTGGGACAAGGGCATCGCCGGCCGAGGAAAAAGCTTCCCGAGTGGGCATGCCACCGTCCCCGCCGCCACCATCGCCCTGTGGTTCCTATGGCGGCGACGGCGACCAGCCGTGGCTCGCGGCTGCTTGGCGGCGACCATCGGCCTGACCGCCTATGTCGGCGCAGCCCGCATGCTGGCCGGGGGCCATTGGCTGTCGGATGTCATGTGGGCGTTTACCCTGATGCTGATCGTTTCGGCGCTGTTGCACCGCATCATCATCCTGACGCCAGAGCTGACGGTGATCACGGACCGGCCGGTCCGCAAGCGCACGCGGTGGCTCGTGGTCACGCTGGGCAGTGTGGTCGGTTGCGCCCTGGTGGTCGGCGTGCTGCTGGTGGGGACGCCGGTCTACCGCCAGGGCACGACCAGCCTGGACGCCAGTGCCATGAACTCAGTCGATTGGCGCCTGGAACTGGCCGCTGAATCGGCCGATGTGCTGATCACCCTGGATCCCCTGGCCACCACTGCGGTGCGCGCCGACACCGAGATCCAGGGCTTTGGCTGGCCCGGCAGCACCGTGATCTGCACCGCGACCGGGGCTACCGGCCTGGCCACCGTGCACCTGATATCCACTGGCCATTTCACCGAATTGACGGCGACGGTCCACCTGACCGTCAATCCGACCGGCCTGACCGGCATCACTGCCCACCTGAGCAGCGGGAACATCACCGTGGACTCAAAAGACCTCGCGACCCGGCCCCTCCTTGAGGTCACCACCGGCTCGGGCCTGGTGACGTTGCCGGCCGGGTGGAGGTAGACCCGCCTGCGCGGCGTTTCGGTTCAGAACAACGTCAGCTGCTGGCCTTTGATCGCCGTAAAATCCACTGTGCGTGCGTGTGGGACGAACAGCGCCTCGCGTTTGCGTCGGTACAACTCGGTGGCGAAGGCTGCCAGGTTCACGCAGTCAGCTTTGCAGTAGGCGGTCAACTTGCGATAGGCCTCGACATCGCCGCCCTTCCAGGCGCCCCACAACTGGATGGCCTGATTGCCGCGCATGTCCTTGATGTCGTCGGCACGTACGATCCCGAGCTGTTTTTCCTGATCCTTCAGTCCACCTGAGAGGCCCAAGGAGCGGGCCAGCAGCAGCAGGTCAAGGTGCGGCATCTCGAAGTGGAAGCCGGAATCGCGAAAATGCTTTTCCATGAACGGCAGGTCGAAGTTGGCGCCGTTGAAGGTCACGATCAGGCGATAGCGCTTGATCACTTCCATAAATCGTTCAAGCGGCTCGTCGCCCGCCTGCGGCCGACCGGCGACAAAGACCCGGGCGCCGGTGCTGTCGGCCAGACCGATGACGGTGATCTGGTCGAAGCCAGGGGTCAGGCCGGTGGTCTCGATGTCCACCAGGGCGATCTGCTCGGGCTCGCAAAAGCCCTGCCACAGCCGCCACGCATCGCGCTCGGTGGGGAAGGCCGCCTTGAACCACGCGCCCTCGCCGGCGGCCCGGGCGCGCTCTCCCTCCCGGATCGACTCGGCCAGTTTTTGGCTGCGATTGGCCCCCAGGACCGCAGCGGTCTCATCGGGATGGGCTTTGGCCAGCTCCCACGACAGGATCCCCCGCGCCCACAAGGCGCGTTCCTGATCCTCAGAGAGGCCCTTGGACATGCTGAAGCTGCTAGTGAGCATGCCGCCGCATGATCGGCCGGTCGGGCGGAGGCAAGCGCCAATGCGAGGCCATCCACCCGTGGCGCACGGGCCGTATCCTGCTGCACTGGAGCCATCATGCCCAAAGCCACCACCAAGGCTGCCGCTGCCCTGCCCATCTTGCCTGACCTGACCTTGGCCGGATCGGATGGCAAGGATCACGCCCTGTCGTCCTTCATCGGCAAACCGCTGGTCCTGTATTTCTACCCCAAAGACAACACCCCTGGCTGCACCACCGAAGCCTGTGATTTCCGCGATCAGCATCAAGCGCTGCAGAAACTTGGCGTACAGGTGGTCGGCGTCAGCCCCGATAACGTGAAGAGCCATCTGGGCTTCATTGCCAAGTTCGAACTGCCCTTTCTGCTGCTGGCCGATCCGGACCGGGCCTTGGCGACGGCCCTGGGCGCCTTCGGCGAGAAGCTGATGTATGGGAAGACGGTGATGGGCATCATCCGCTCCACCTTCTTGATCGACGCCAAGGGCACCGTGGTCCAGGCGTGGCGAGGCGTGAAGGTCGATGGCCATGTCGCGGCGGTGGTGGAAGCCGCGCAGCAGCTCTAATCCCTGGACGTCGCAACATAGCGGCCAAGTATGCGGGAATGGTCCAACCCAGCCCCGCCGATCGCCTTCTCACTGAGGTCCAGACCCTGGCCAAGGATGCCCCTGCGCAGGCCTTGGGCCGGCTGGACGAAGTCCTCGGGAAAACCACTGAAGAGCGTGAGATCCAAGCCGTGGCCGCCCTGGGCGCCAATCTTGCCGGCAGCGTGCTGGCCCAGTGGGATGCCGGTCTGGCGCTGATGGAGCGCTGCCTGGTCCATCCCGCCCTGGGCCCGCAATCGCCCGTGCGCCGCAGCATCTGGCGGGCCAAGGCCGTGCTGCTGTTGGGCCAGGGCCGCAAGGACCTCTCCACCCATGCCCTGGATCAGGGCGCCTCAACCCCGTCCGAGCGCTGTCGCTTCCACGGCATGGCAGCCCAGACCCTGGCTGCCCGGAGCCGCTTCCCCGAGGCCACTACCCAGTTGCGCCTGGCCGGCGAACTGGCAGCTGGGGTCCCAACCGGTGACGAGGTGGTCACGCAGACAGCGATGATCGCAACCAATCTGCTGCGCATGGCCGATGGTACCGCCCACGTCATGCAACGACTCATGCTCGCGGCCACCGGTGCTTTGCAGGCCAGCATGGGGCGATCCGATGATTGGCGGGCCCGTCACCGCGCCCTCTTCCATCACGGGCGAGCCGAATTGCAGGCCGGCCACGCGGCCCGCGCGCTGGCGGTGGTGCAACAGCTCATGACCCTTGAGGACACGCACAACGCTGGGGCTGCAGAGCGCTTCCACACCGCCGCGTTGGCCTGCCGGGCCCAGACAGTTCGTACCCAATTCCGGGTTGCCGCTGCGGCATTCGAGGCCTGCTATGACTTCTGCCAGCGCATGGATGCTGGTCCAGCCCGGCAGGAAGCCGAGTCGGCCCTGCGGGAACTCGAACAGTTCATGGCCGCCGCCAAACCCTGATTTTTCAGTTTATTTTGTGCGCGCCGCCTGCAGGTAGCGGCGCACGGACTCTTGGGTGGCCGCGTCCAGGTGAGCACGTTCACCCATAATCGCCAAATAGCTGTCGAGCTCCTTGGCGCTGTAGCGGCTTGGATCGCGCACCACGTGGCAGGCGGTGCAGGCGGTC